>JAHIHJ010000320.1 GCA_018899795.1 Methanobacteriota archaeon | reverse complement strand
TGCAGTCAGTTCTGCACCATATACCTTGGATAGCTTTGCTGCGAACAAAGGCGCTTTTTCCAGTTCTGTATCATTTGTGAGAACCAATATCTTTTTAAGATCCTGGTCCTTCAAATTAGCCCTCACAAGCATAAAGTTAGTTTTGGCTTTACGGATCAATTTAGAATTCACATTACCATTAGGACTATTGTCTCCGGCTCCCATAATCAGGAAATCTGATTGATTGGCATTTGTCTCTTTCAGGATATCGTGTGTAGGGCCGCCTACCAGCACTTTGGATGTGGTCATATTAATACCCAGATTACCTGCCATGCTTTTCAGGTTATCAAGTTGTTTCTTCCCCGTGCGCACCATGGCATCGATAACATTTGGGGTCTTATGCATGTGGGTATTTACCACAAACAGGGAAGAGACTTCTGCATCGAGTTTCTTTGCTATATTCATGGCTTGCGAAGTGGCATTATCTGAGTTTTCAGACTGATCAATTACCAGTTGGATTTTTCTTATTAATTTCATATTTTTTTCCTCCTTGGATCATTAGAGATTTACAACCTCTAATTGTAATAGTGTAATGGCATAAACATAAACATGAGTATCATAATTTTTTCAAATTAGCACATAGAAAAAGTAAATATGATTAAAAATGTGATAAATATTTAGAATTTAATCATTATTTCTCATCAATGTTCATAAATTTCAGAAAATATTCATAAACATGTACATTTATTGCCTGATAGTTGAACAAATAGGTATATAAGTTTGGATAAATAAGGTGTATGCCAGATCATATTCAGAAAAATCATAAAAATAGAAAAATCTACAGCAGGACGTTCGTTATGGTACAGAGGAAACATATTGCACTTGAGGATGATCAAATAAAAAAAATACAGTCATTGATCGACAAGCATAATGGTAATTTAAGCGCTGCAATTCGGGATGCCATCGAATTGACAAGTATTGCACTTCAACATTACCATAGTATTGAAGATGCAAAGTCTTTAATAACTACATTAAAAGAGATACATGAAGACCAGGTTATTATCCAGGTGCCTTTATTCCAGTGGCTCCTCAGGAATACAAGGGGGCTCATTATTGATAAACAGACCCTTGACTATATAATTGATCCTTTTAGTATTACTTCCATCTCTGAACTTGAAGATTTTATTAATAATATGTGCAGGGACTTTGGATGGCATGTTGAGGTCATGATCGACTGCGATAATAATGAAAAACCCACTCATGCCACAATGACGCTTACCGGTATCCATAAAGAAAACGTGTATTACCTGGCAAGAATGCTGAGTGAATATCTAGCTATATATAAAAATCTGGGTATTGTATCTGTACATCCTCAACTTGGTGAACTTGAAATTGATTTTAAATTCAAATCATCCACTGATGATGCACTTCAGGATTTAACTGACAATCTGGGGTATATGGTAAATATCGAGAAGGAACTGAAAGCTCATCCAAATTTTTGGAAGCGACTGATCAGCGAGCATAGCGCTACCAACTACAATCTTGTTTCTATTCATAAGAACTTCTATGAAGACCTCATGTCAGGTAAGATACCAAAAGTCATATTTACGATAGAAAGTTCAAGCAGCAAGCCCCTGGAAGATATGCCCTTATCCCAGTTTCTACATACCATAAAGATCGTCTCTGAGACCTCACGAGTGGTGAATAGAGTATATGTAGAAGGGGAAAATCTCAAGATAAGGCACGGTTTCAGGAATATGAAAGCTGTTGAAAATATTAGAAGTATTTTCATAAGTATACTTGAGAGTAGCGGTTACAACTATGATGCAGAAATAACAAGTACCTTTATTTATTTGCGCCATCATCCTGAAATCGAAAAAAAAACCCTCGAACTTTTTACGGAATTTTTTGGAAATGGAGAAGATGTGCAAAAAATGATATCAAATTTTGTGACGTTTCTGAAAACCGTTAAAGATATTGATTATATCGAACAGATCAAGAGTTTCGGACGAAGATTGGGCAGGATGCTTATGCAGCAGTATGAAAAAATATATGGAAACAAATACTGGGACCTTCAAACATTTAAAAAAGCATTCGAGCCTGCTGACAGACAGATAAAATCAGAGTGGGATATAAGGACAAACTCATTAAAATACACAGTCCATGAATGCGCATATGCAAAAGATCCAGAAAAATGTCATATGCACAGGGAAATATTCAAAGGCGCTATTGAAGCTGCTTTTGGGGATTCCGCAGATATGGAAGTTCTCAAACTACTCAGCCACGGTGATGAATTCTGTGATGTCTCCATTCATACACACTAATTATCAGGCTGCGGCTTCAACAGGGGAACAAGCCATAACAATTGACTTCTGTGGGCAGTTTTTCATACATAGTCCACAGTTATTACACTTCTCCTGATCGATCTCTGCCAGAAAATCTGTTACTGTAATGGCTTTTTGGGGGCAGTTCTTGACACATATGCGGCATCCGATACATCCAAATTCACAGACTGATTTTACAAACTTTCCTTTATCATGCGATCGGCACAGCACATGCACTGGTTTACTATCGGGCGCCATAACCAATATTTCGCTGGGACATTCTTCAATACATATACTGCAGCTCTTACACATTTTCTTATTAATCTGCGGAAGCCGGTCATCACCAATGGTAATCGCTCCGAAGGGGCATGCTCGCACACATGTCCCACGTCCTATACATCCATAGATGCATCCTTTTTCGCCGTCTGAGATCATCATGACAGCCCTGCAGTCATCGATCCCCATATAGTCGATCTTATCGATACAATGCACGCCCCCGTTGCACCTGACATATGGATAGACGCTTTCTGTTTCAATCACTTCTTTACCCAGTTTACTGCCTATTTGTTTGGCAACATCTGAACCACCAACTGGACATCCATTAATAGGCGCTGATTCACTTACAACCTTTTCAGCAAAATCAGAACACCCCGCATATCCGCAGGCGCCGCAATTAGCTCCTGGCAGCACTCCAATCACATCCTCCACAATAGGATTTTTCTCTACTGCAAATTTTATTGAAGCCCATATAAGTACGATACCCACCAGAAATCCAATGCCTCCGATTATCACTGCTGATTGGGCGATCAGTAACGTACCTGTCATGTTGGAATCACTCCAAAGAAGTTAACAAAAGCCATTGACAGCAATGTGGTAATAAAGAAAGCATGAGGGATGCCTATAACAGGTGCAGGTACGTTAAGTACACTCGTCTTTTCACGGATCGCAGACATAAGAAGCATTACCATAGTATAACCTAAGCCTGCTGTGAACCCATAGAAAACACTCTGTAAAAAACCATATTCAAGCCTTACATTAAGTATCACCACCCCAAGTACCGCACAGTTGGTGGATATCAAAGGCAGATATATACCCAGCGATCTGTACAGGGGGGGGCTGTGCTTACGAATAATGAACTCCACCAGCTGCACAAGAGCCGCGATAATGATGATAAAACTGATTGTTGTCAGAAACGTAAGCCCAAATGGTCGTAAAATATAAGAGTATATCAAAAATGCAGTCGTAGATGACATAATCATAACGAACATCACAGCAGCGGACATGCCAGTCGCGCTCTTAGTCTCCTTTGATACGCCCAGGAAAGAGCACAGTCCCAGGAACTGGACCAGCAGGAAGTTCTTTACAAAAATCCCGTTTATTGCTATTGCGAATAAGCTGACCTCTTCCATTTACTATGCCCCCTTTTTCAGTTTTCTGATACGGCTGTAATTGACTATTGCCATCAAAACACCGATGGTCATGAATGCTCCGGCAGGTAATACCATAAAGGTAGCTGGTGTTATAGGTATATTTATCAGATTAAATCCAAATAATACAATGGCTCCCGTACCTAAAAGTTCCCTGATAGCTCCGATGATCACCAGAACAATTAAAAACCCTGTCCCTATTCCAAATGCATCAACAATGGAGAATTTCACAGTGTTCTTGCTTGCATAGGCTTCGGCGCGACCAATGATAATACAATTTACTACTATTAAGGGTATGAATATTCCCAGTGATTTATATAGCGGAGGTGTATAGGCTTCCATCACCATATCGATTATAGTAACAAAAGTACATATTATTATAAGAAACATCGGAATGCGGGTAATGGGAGGTATATGTTTTCTAAGTGCAGATATCATGATATTTGATCCCAGCAGCACAAAAAGAGCCGCACCTGACATACCCATAGCGTTCTCTACAGATGTTGTGACCGCAAGAGCAGGACATAATCCCAGTACCAGAGCAAGTATGGGATTGTCTTTTATTATTCCTCTGAGATATTCACCCAAAATTGTCTTTTCTGCCATACAAAATTTCCCTCCTATTTCTTTGCTTTGATTTCATTAAT
>JAHIHJ010000039.1 GCA_018899795.1 Methanobacteriota archaeon | reverse complement strand
GAACACGGATGACACGGATAAACTGAAACCTCAGTTTACACGGTATAGGGCATGCTTTACATGCCCTTCTTAAATTTTGTGACGGATTTTCGTGTATTGCGCGAATCCGCGCAATCCGCGTTCTGGATACTATTTTGTTATTTCGTGCAAGTATGGAATGTTGCGATTATATGCAACAGGTGATCTCATGTTAAACTCCGCCAGAGGCGGCGCATCCATTGGGGTCTGGGGTCGCAACCCCAGCGCCGTTAAGAAATGAATGACCGAAAGTGTCAACACTACGCTCTATTTCACGGATCTTCTCTTCACTGATGACGAATTAAAAGATCATTCGTCCCTGCAAAAGATCATTGAGAGAAAGCTCTTCAAAAAGATTTAACTATATCAGTATTCAAATTATCCGAATGGAGGGCTATATCAAAAAAGGGATATGCATGGAATAAAAGAGGTATCAAGCGTCATATTTTACTCCACAGGAGCTGGTTACCATGAAGCTATGGGCTGCTCTGTACACGATGATCTGGATCGTGCTCATCGAGTTCCTCCTTGCCATGACCCCTGGAGGCTCGCCTGTCCTTATCTACCTGCACGTCGTCCTCGGCGCCGCCATCGTGGGTCTCGCGTTCTACAACTTCTCCGGCCTTCGAAAGACCCGCGTCCCTGGTCGCGTGAAGCGCATAGGAGTGTTTCAACATTTCCATACTGGTGGCTATCTTCGGGGCTCTTCTCTACTTTGAATTCGGCAAAGAGTGGGTCATCCCGCTCATCAATGTCTCGATTTACGGGCTCATTCTTTTCCTGCATGTCATCAACTCCTTCGCCATCATCACCCAGGCTGCTGCGGTCGCGATCTCATACGATATGTGGGAGGACAAAGAGTTCGAAAAGGAGACAGAGCCGGGGATCGTTCCGCCTATGCCCATGCCGCAGAAACCACATTGAAGAAGATTTTCACATTACTGATAACTAACATAGCCCTGGTAACGTTCGTGACCTTACTACTACTCCCAGAACCTCTTCGTCTTCGCATAATT
Source organism: Methanobacteriota archaeon (assembly GCA_018899795.1). The sequence continues at coordinate 8,231 of JAHIHJ010000039.1, read as the reverse complement.
CCTCTCCGCAATAAGTATATCCCGATAAAACTCTTCCTCATCCTCTCTCATCTTCCTTATCACCCTCGAAGCAGTATCAGGTCCAATGCCGCGTGACGCAAGCGCTATCACCGCAGTCTTCCCCTGCGAAAGCACAAGGCTGGCGTTCCTGTACACCCGCGCCGTCCTCTTCCTCTCCACCCCCGTCTTCTCCTTATCAGGCTTCTTCACAAGCTTGATCTCCTCCTCCTCCCAGGGCTTGAGCGCAGCTATCAGCCTGCTGCTGCAGAGAGGACACTCCGGCTTCTCTGGCACCCTTTTAACCACAGTGCTGACTTTCCACTTCTTGCAGTTCAGGCAGAAAAGTATTACATGGTCATCCATTATCCTGCTCTTAAGAGCCATGATTATGGAACTGTCCGCCCTCTCAGGCGCCATAAGCTCCCTTCCTCCCATGAACCCAGCTTCGCCTATCGGGCTTACGCGCTGCACCACAAGCTTCATACTGCCCTTCTGGATGCTTTCCAGAACGGTCTTTGCGCGCTCGATATCCAGCTTGTCATGGAATATTTCGCGAACAGCCTCGTCGTACATTGGCGTATGCTCGAACACATCAAGCAGCTTCTTCATGCTTATGCGCTCATAATCCACATCGCGGCTGAGTGCCCCGAACTTACGCGCCACATGCACCATCTTCCACTTAAGGAGCATTGTATTCTTTAGAGTCATCTCGATAATTGGCTCTATGTGCTCAGGGCTTGTGGTCATGAGCATCTCTTTAATCCTCTGGGCATTGAACATCCTGGGCAGTTCCAGCTTTATCCTGTATGGGTCAATTTCCATCGCAACGCTTGCGCCGAACCTTGCCGCGAGAAGAGAAGTGAGCGCACGCCCCAGTGTCTCGTTCACCCTGTGCCCGCCGCAAATGTTTATGACGATCGAAGTTCCTTCCTGTTCAACGACCGCGGTATCATCAGTCGGTGCTGCAAAACCTGCTTTTCTCTGTTTCTGCATCAGTTCCAGTATCACACCCGTTGCTTCGCTATCTGCGGGATATTCCTTCCCGAACTCCTCGATGATCTTTTCTGCGCTCACGCCTCTTTCTAGCTTCTCCATAATGTGTTTTCTTATGCTCCCCACCTCCTGCGCCACCTCATACGGCACGGGTATCTCCTCTCCCGACCAGTTAGGTATCTCCCCCCCCCGGGTCTCTTATCGGCTCCACTTTTATCCTGCTCTTTTCGGTTATAACTTCGATTATGCGCCACATCTCTCCTTTTGCTATGAAAACAGCCCCAGGCTTTGCAAAATCAGCCACGAACACTTCATCCAGCGCCCCAACTGTCTTGCCGCTCACGATATCGAATATCTCAAAGCGCTTCTCGTCAGGGATCATGGAAAGGTTCTCGTAAAAATAATGCAGGCACTGTTGCTTCTTTCCGACCTTATCGTCCTCGAACCATATCAGCCGCGTATCCACCAGTTGTTTGATGACCGCGCGCAGCATCTCAAGTTTAAGAGCGCGGAACGGATAGGCTCTCCTGACTATCGAATATATCTTCTCAACAGGGATCTCCCCGAAATCAAGCGCCATCCCGCATATCTGGTTCGCAAGCGTATCTGCGCTGTCCTCATGAAGCTCGATGGTCTCAATCTTTCCTGCTCTTGCCCGCCCTGTTATCGCAGAGGATTCGGCAGCATCGTCTGGACCCATCGTGATTATCGTCCCGCTTGAACGTTCCCCTACCCAGTGACCCGACCTTCCCACCCTCTGTATCAGGCGCGTGACCTGCCGCGGAGACATATATTGTATCACGTGGTCTACGTCCCCGATGTCGATTCCAAGCTCCATGGATGATGTACAGATAAGTCCGCGAAGGATGCCTCCCTTGAAATTATTCTCAGCTTCTATGCGCGCATCCTTTGACAGCGACCCGTGGTGAACGCCGATCGAGAGACCCAGCATCCTGAACCTTGAACCAAGCATCTCAGCCGCTTCTCTTGTATTTACAAATATGAGCGTTGACTTGTGTTTTTCCACTATATCAGAGATCACACGCAGATGCGCCGCCACTTCCGGCGAACACATGAGTTTTTTCGATGATGCTTCATCCTTAGATGATGGTTTCGGGGATATCACATTGAAGTCAAGCTGCTTTAAGAGCGAAACTTCGACAATGCGCGCAGACCTCTCTGTTCCTGCAAGAAAACGCGCCACTTCATCAGGTCTCCCCACGGTCGCAGAAAGCCCTATTCTCTGGAACTCTCCAGCCACTTCCACAAGCCGCTCAAGCGCGATTGATAACTGCGCGCCCCTCTTTGATGATGCCAGTTCGTGCACTTCATCGATGACCACATGCGTAACAGTCCTGAGGTTGTTACGAAGCCGTTTTCCGGTAAGCATTATCTGAAGCGTTTCAGGGGTCGTGACAAGGAAATCCGGAGGCTTAAGAGACTGCTTCTGGCGCTCATACGCTGTGGTATCACCATGCCTCACAGCGACCTTTATACCCAGCTCCTTTCCCCACCATTCAAGCCGCGACAGCATATCCCTGTTAAGGGCGCGAAGCGGTGTGATGTAAAGCACTGAGATCCCCCGCCTCTGTTCCTCATTCTTCTGCATTATGGCGTTAAATACCGGAAGCACAGCCGATTCGGTCTTGCCTGAACCAGTAGGTGCGATAAGAAGGACGTGTTCACCCGCAAGCGCTGCAGGGATGGTTTTCACCTGCGGTTCAGTCGGGGAAGTAAAACCCTTTTTTGCCAGGGATTCCTGAAGACGGGAGTCAAGTGAACTGAACACACTCATAGACGCCTGAAAAGAGAATAACAGTATATAAATTTATTCTATGATAGACGAACGATCTATGATCTTTCAAGTATCATTTCAAGATAGGATTTTCTGATGGACTCGTCCCTGTTCATGCCCAGTTTTTCAAAAAGCCTGAATATGCTCTCAACTTTTTCTTCATATGACTTTGAATCCCGGATAGAGATCTCCACTTCCATGAAATCCCCGAGATTTCTCACTTCGTCAAGTGAAATAATGAAGTCACCCAGCCTGTACTTTTTTCTTTTCTTGACAATGGTTGCGACCGGGGAAAAGCTCAGGGAGGAAAGAATATCGCCAATGCAGTTCGCGTCATTAACCTCCACCTCATATTCTCTTCGGGTTTTGGAGACAGTGTCCATCTTGGGACCCTTATATGTCAGGAAATACTTATCGTCCTGTACCCTTATCCTCAATGCCTCGTCCGTCTTTGCGAAATCACGATATGGCGCACTGTAATAAGTGTCTGCCTGTGTCTCAATTCCAATAGGCGATGCCCCCAGCGCAACGATCGATCTTTCCACAAGTTTTGGATCTTTTACGCGCGCTTTTACCTCAACTTCTATCATTTAATATATTTCGGTCATACCAATATATGAAATTGCCTATTTTATTTTCAGATTCAGGATTATTTAATAGATATAAATGATAGATTAAATGGTTCAAGTCTATAAAAATCACAAATTATTTAAAGCATCACAACGAGAAGGCATTAACTTTAAAAACGAGAAAAACGGAGTACATGGGATATACCAATATTTCAAAATACGATTAGAACGATCCAGTGAGGTAAAAAATTAATGTCATTAATCAGCAGCTTGCCAAAGAAATACGCATTGATTACGATTACAGTACTCTTTCTATTAATACCGGTTGTTTCTGCCCAGCAGGATGTATCCTGCTATCACTGCCATACGAAAACAGTCACTGAATTCAGGAACAACATTCATTATGAGATGGGCTTCTCATGTGCGAATTGCCATGGTGGGAGCGAGGAACCCAGTACCACCGTAATATCCGCGAATGTGATGTCAGGAAATTTCATTGGTAGACCCACAAGAGACAATATAACGACCATATGCTCAAAATGTCATGTTCAGGAAGCAAAGGATTACAAGCAGAGCATTCACTGGGAAGAGATCAAAAAAGGTCATCCTGAAGCTGCGACATGCACAGATTGTCACGGGATCCATGAAATACGGACGATAAAAGATAACAAATCTCTTTCGAACCATCATAACAGCCCGGTTACATGTGCAAAATGCCATTCAAACCCGGAAATTATGAGCGCATGGTATTATGGTATAAAAACTGACCGCATGGATACATATAAAGAATCATTCCACTGGAAAGCGCTAAAGAACGGATATGAAGTGGTTGCGACCTGTTCGGACTGCCACGAAAACCATATCACAAAACTCCACACAGACCCGACATCCAGCACATACCCTGATAATCTCCCCAAAACATGCGGCAAAGAGGGGTGCCATCCTGGAATTAAGTTCGATGCAAAGATTGCAGCAGGTCTTGTTCATGATAAGGAGTCACTGCACTCAGGAGAACTCGTATTCAACAAGACAGGCATGAACCAGCAGATGCGGGCATATTACCTTGGGCCATTCGACCTTGCATACTGGATAGCGTCATTCTTCAAGGTACTGACAGCAGGCGTTATAGGTCTTTTTACTGGCATGGTAATTCTTGATTTCCTTTCCAGGTTCAAGCTCAAAAGGAGATGGTAGCTATGAGCAGGCAAAGGGCGGTTAGAGATTCAAAGTCGAATGAATCAACAGGAGATAATAAAATAGGTGAGGTTTTCTTTAAACGATTTACATTTAACCAACTTTTACAGCACTGGGTAATGATAGCCACATTCATGGCTCTTGTCGTTACAGGCATGCCAGTAAAATTCCCTGATACCTGGTGGTCACCCGTGATCATCGGTCTTGTAGGAGGATTTGAAATGCGGACACAGATACACCACGCAGCAGGCATTACAATGGTAATTCTCGGAGTATATCATATTGTTTTCCATGTCTTAGTTGATAAAGAACCTTTTTTTGAAAGGAAAGTATGGCCTACCCTGAAAGACGCAAAGGATTTCTGGCAGACAATATTCTTTTATCTTGGAAAAGCAGAGCATCCTAAATTCTGAAGGTACAGCTGGAAAGAGAAATTCGACTACTGGGGCGCATTCTGGGGAATGGTGATGCTGTGCGTAACAGGACTAATATTATTGTTCCCTTTCCAGGCAATGAACTTCATACCATATGCATACGTGCATCTTGCCACCATTGTCCATACGGATGAAGCACTTCTTGCGACCCTGTTCATATTCATCGTTCACTGGTGGAACGTGCATTACAGCCCTGAAGTTTTCCCCATGTCAAAAGCATGGATAACAGGGAACCTTTCTGAAGAACAGATGAAGCATGAGCACCCGCTTGAGTATGAAGAGGTCATGAGGCAGATGGCGGAAAATGCTGATAATCCGTAATAAAGTTTAAGAGTAATATTGCAAAAAACATTTATCTTAATACAGTAATATTACTCATAATGAAGAAAATAGCCCTGATAATTATTATCTTATCCTTAATAGTGGCAGGCTGCACTGATAGATCAGGTGATGCCGAGAGTCAGGAAAAACACGATATCAAAACCTACTTCTCCCCGGAATGCGACTGATATAAAAAGTTTTTATGCAGCTTATAATCTGGCAAGAGATAATAATGTCCAGATAACTCATCACTATGCCTCATGGGCTGACACCGAGAAAAATTGGGACAATAATGATTTCGTTTTAAGCACGATTCGAAATAAAGGATTGGAGGTTTCAATAGCCTTTGATATTATTCACACTTCCGTAAAGGGAAAGTTACCGGATGCTTTCACTCTTTATGTTTATAATTCCGGGTTTATTTTTGACCGGGAACAGGAAATTCGCGCTTGAAGAAGTGGGCTGGAATGCATATTCCGGACTTAAGGGCAGCGAAAATGACCAGCGACAGGCTGTGAAATATTTCTTTGATTATCTGGAAAAAGCTCCAGACAGGCTTGAGTTCATGTCATGGTTCCTGCTCCATGATGGTACTGAAAAAGATTGCCGAAAAACTGCTGAAACTTTCATAGAACCTGATGATCCGATACTTAAAAATGAAGAATTCATGAGCCCTTTCTCTGATTTCATTTGCTATCTCGGACTGATCAGGTCAGATGGAACCCCAAGAGAAGGGTGGAATGAATTTATAGAACGCAGCGGTTAGATATTTCATCTTTGAAACACAAATAGAAAGCTATGCAAGACATATCCTCACGACCCTTTGTCTTTATAAATGCAGCTATGAGCGCAGATGGGAAAATCGCCACCATCGAGCGAAAGCAGACGAGGATATCAGGCAACCTGGATTTTGACCGCATGGATGAATTGCGGGCAACCTCTGATGCAATAATGGTAGGCATAGGCACAGTTCTTTCAGATAACCCGAGCCTTACCGTAAAATCAGCACAGCGCAGGGATATGAGGCGCGCAAAGGGGCTTCCTGAAAACCCTGTAAGGATCGTGGTGGACAGCATGGGGCGCACTCCGCCAGATGCCGATATTTTAAAAAAGGGTGAAGGGGAGAGGATAATTGCGGTATCGGAAAATGCGCCGCAAGAACGCGTTAAAAAGCTTGCAGAAAGCGCCGAAATAATTTCTTTCGGAAAAAAAACAGTGGATCTGAACAAATTCCTTATCGAGTTAAAAGCCAGGGGTATCGATCGCCTGATGGTAGAGGGAGGAGCCACGCTGAACTGGGGTTTGATATCAGGCGGACTTGTGGACGAAATCTATACTTTTATCGGAAATATCATAATCGGAGGACGTTCATCCCCCACTCTTGTTGATGGAGAGGGGTTTAAAAATGATTTTTGCAGGCTTACACTCCTCTCATGTGAGAAAATAGAAGATGGCGTACTTCTCAGGTGGAAAGTATCCCGGTCAAAATAAAAGTATTTGGACAGGAAAAGTATATAAAGCGAATGCATTAATTCGATAATAATCCCTTTATACTGTTACTGCCTATAGAATATAAATAAATGCCAGATAAGAACAACAAATATTTTGCAGCCCATAAAGAGATCACGTCAGTAGCGAGATTATCTATATATTCTAATATATTTCTGCTGTTGATAAAGCTTGCAGCAGGATTCATGATGGGCTCCATATCCGTCCTTTCCGAAGCCTTCCATACAGGCGTAGACTTGATGGCTGCCCTAATAGCAAATTTTTCAGTCCGGAAAGCCGTCAAGCCTGCCGACGATATACACAAGTTCGGTCACGGCAAGTTCGAGAACGTTTCAGGCACTGTCGAAGCTGTCCTGATCTTTGCAGTAGCAATCATCATACTTTTTAAAGCCAGTGAAAAACTCATTTATCCTGAAGAGATCGAATTGGATTTTATTGGCGCAGGTATCGTTATCATGGGCGTATCTACTATCGTGAACTTTTATGTCTCAGGAAAGATCATGAAAGTTGCAAAGAGAGCTGAATCAATAGCTCTTGAAGCAGATGCGTATCATCTCACTACGGATGTATATACATCAGTTGGCGTTTTTTTTGGTCTTATTCTAATATGGGTCACAAAAAATCCTATTTTTGACCCAATTATTGCAATAATCGTCGCGCTCATAATAATGAAAGCGTCGTATGACCTGACAAAACGTTCTGTCTCAGGTATCATGGATGTAAAACTTTCTGACAGCGAAGAAGATATCATCAAATCTATCATTACTGAACACTATTCTGAATACGCAGAATACCATGATCTCCGCTCAAGGATGTCGGGGGCTGAGAGGTTCGTTGACCTTCACCTTGTTGTTCCTAAAAACCAGCTTGTCAGTGAGGCTCATGATTTCTGCGATCATCTGGAAAAGGACATTAAGGAGAAGATCCCCAACCTTTCAATACTGATACACATAGAACCGTGCGAAGCTGACTGCGAAATATGCAGGAAGCTCGAAGTATGTAAGCTGCCCAACAATACCTGTGATTAAGAAGGCGATCATGGAAGAAGCGCTCCACAAAAACCTGAAGCTGGCAATAATTCTTACATCGATAATATTCTTCCTGGAATTTGCCGGAGGGATACTTTCTAACAGTCTTGCCCTGCTCTCGGATTCAGCCCATGTTTTCATGGATGTGGTGGCGCTCTTACTTTCCTACGGGGCGATAAGGATCTCAGCCCGACCATCAAACAGCAGCATGACATTTGGCTATCACAGGTTCGAGATATTTGCCGCGTTAATAAACGGGATAACGATAATCGGTATTGCGTTATTCATCTTTTACGAGGCATACTGGAGGATACTTGACCCGCCTGAGGTTAAAGGAGCTGAAGTTCTTGTCATCGCAACTATCGGTCTTGTAGTCAATACATGGGTG
>JAHIHJ010000004.1 GCA_018899795.1 Methanobacteriota archaeon | reverse complement strand
TCTTCTGTTACTGTTTTTAATATCTCATCTATTTTCATGATTGAACCCCCCTGGTTAATCACTTATTATACCTGATTTTATTTGTACTTTTAGCCTTGGAAGTTGTATATGCGATATCTGAATTAATATGGTTAGGTGTATTATTCAAATCATTTGATAATATTTATATTGTAATGATACAGGCAAAAATTGACACATCATCTGAAAAAAGAAGCTCATCAGAGCCTCATATATGCAGAGTTAAATTCCCTATCTATAATACTGTACTCTTCCTCAGCCAGTCTATGTCGCTCTGGTACAGCTCCCTCAGGTCTTTTAATCCGAGTCTCAGCATCGCGACCCTGCTGACTCCAAGCCCCCATGCAAGCACAGGATACTTGATGCCCAGCGGCAGGGTAACTTCTTTCCTGAATATACCCGCGCCGCCAAGTTCAACCCATTTGCCCATGCTTTCGATATAAACCTCTGGCTCAACGCTTGGCTCAGTGTATGGGAAATAACCAGGTCTAAAGCGCACTTCCTCAAAGCCCATCCTGTGGTAGAACTCTGTGAGGCAGCCCAGGAGGTTCTTAAAACTTACACCCTTATCCATCACTACACCCTCAAGCTGCTCGAATTCGGGCGTGTGCGTCGGGTCAATCGCCTCGCGGCGGTAGGCGCGGTCGATACAGAAAGCTTTCACCGGCTGATCTGGATGATCTGCAAGGTATTTTATCGTGACCGCTGTGGTGTGTGTCCGAAGCACCTGCTTTCGCGCCACGTCCTCGCTCCATTTGCCCCCCCAGCCCCTTGATACGCTACCACCCGTTTCATGCATCTCTTTTACCTGCGCCACATATTTTCCAGGCAGGTCGCATTCTGTAGCAAGGTGGAAAGTATCCTGCATCTCCCTTGCAGGGTGGTCCTGCGGCTGGAAAAGCGCATCGAAGTTCCAGAAGGAACTCTGGACAACGTCGCCTTTTATCTCCGTGAACCCCATCTCAAGGAATATCTGGCGCATCTCGTTTATGAGGCGCTGGTATGGGTGGATCTTTGCTCCGTAAACGGGTTTAACTGGGGTATTGATGTTATACGGGCGTATGCGTGCAGTCTTCCAGGAGCCGCTTGTGATGATCGTTGGGGTAAGCTGGGCGATCTCCTCTTCAATCGTCAATCCTGATGCTTCAAGGGCTTTTCCTGATTCTGTTATTGTGATGATGTGCGTCTTTTTCTCGGTCTTTTCCACCAGGTTCCTTTTTATTAAGTCCTTTACCGCATCCCCAAGCTCTGAAAGTGGACCGTTTTTGAGTTTTTCAAGGATATTCTCGTCTTCACCGACCTGCGCTTTTCCGGATGGTATGATCTTATCCCCTTCGATCTTTGCCCAGTTCTTCTTCCTGAGCCATCCAAGTGCGATACCGACCATCTGGGGCGGGAATTTCTTTTTCAGTTCGTCAAGAGACAGTGGCGCTGTTATCGAACTGATTATCTGGCGCTCAGGAAGGGTTATCTGTGCGTAAGTTTCGCCTTCTTTTGTGAGGTTGTAGATGGTGGTGATGGTCTCTTTTACCTCGCAGAGCCCTTTTTCAGCCAGAAGGAATGCGGACTGCATGGCTGCTTCGATGGGGAGGGATGAGGTGGAGGCAAGCTCAACTGGTGTGAATTTATGTTTGTTGGAGAGGACAACCAGTACTTTCTTTTCGTTGTTAGTGAGGGTAATTTCTTTAAGGGATGACATATAAACAGGCATTACAATGAACAGCGGGATATTTAATGATTTGTGAAATTATCCATCCAAAAGCTTTATCAATAAATCAATACGTTAAGGATAATCCCGTTCAATATCATCGGTGATTTTTATATGACCCAAAAGACAAAAGGAAAGAAGAAGCGATTAGGAAAAGCGCAGAACCAGAACCAGCGTGTTCCGGCATGGGTTATCGTGAAGACCAAGAGAAAGGTCATGACCCACCCGCAGAGACGACACTGGAGACGCAGCACACTGGACGTTTAAGGTGAATGAAATGGCAGACATTGAAAGAATATATACAATTCCGCTTAATGATGCAAGGAAAGTCCCGCGCTGGAAAAGAGCTGAAAGCGCAGCAAGAAAAGTGCGGGCGTTCCTTTCAAAGCATTTAAAGACAGACCTTAAGGAAGTAAAGATCGACAGGACGGTCAATGAGAAGCTCTGGGAAAGAGGTTCCATGAAGCCGCCATTGAAAATTCGTGTTCGAGCGGTCAAATTCGAGGCAGGCGGCGTACAGGCAGAGCTTGCTGAGGAATGATCCGGGGGAAATTATAGTCGAGATCAAGCGAAGGTTAAATATTTCAGGTACATCTGTGCTGGGTGTTTTTGCCACCTGCACAGAGGATCATGTTTTTGTCCCACCTGACATATCTGATGAAATGTTGAGTGACCTTGAGGTGTCCCTTGGCGTGAAAGGGGTTCGCATTTCAGTGGGCGGAAGCTCTGTAGTTGGCTCGCTAATAGGCGGGAACAGCAACGGGGTAGTTGCAGCAGGTTTCATACTGGACAGGGAGCTTAGAAAGATCAGGAAATACACCAGGGCTGCCAAATTATCCGGAGGTCTTAACGCATCCGGAAATCTTATTCTTGCGAATGACAATGCTGCGCTTGTGCATCCTGACCTGTCTAACAAAGCAGCAGGGATGATAGAGAAAGCGCTTGGCGTTGATGTCATGAAAGGCACTATCGCCGGGTTAAAGACCGTGGGCATGGCAGGCTTAGCCACCAACAAAGGTGTACTTGTGCACCCGAAAACAACAGCGAACGAGATAGCAGTACTGGAAGAGCTTTTTAAACTGCCGGTGGACATAGGCACCGTAAATTTCGGATCGCATCTTGTAGGTTCCGGTATACTGGCTAACAGCAAGGGGTATGTGGCAGGGGAAGATACCACAGGTCCTGAGATCACAAGGATCGAGGACGCGCTGGGGTACGAATAAAATATCAGGTCACTACTTTTCCATAAAGCTATTAATAAGTATCATAGATAAGGTTCTTAACTATAATGTTATCTGGAAAGGGGAAACTATGATGCTGCATGAACACGCTGCCAAGGATATATTCTCAAAATATGGGATACCAGTGCCGCAAAGCAGTTTGATCGTGGATGCAGAAGATGCAAAAGACTGTGCAATGAGATTGGGAAAAGTTGTACTTAAAGCGCAGGTCGCTACAGGCGGGCGCGGAAAAGCCGGAGGAATACTCACAGTGGCAACTCCGCAGGAAGCGGTACAGAACGCGCGTCGCATCCTGGGCATGCCCATAAAAGGACTCAGGGTGAAAAAGCTCCTTGTCGAGGAGTTCGTAAAACCGGAAAAAGAGATGTACCTTGGAATAACTATCGACCGGAAGGAGCGCTGTCCTATAATCATGGCAAGCTCAGAAGGCGGTATGGATATCGAGGAGGTCGCAAGGACATCGCCTGAAAAGATATTGAGAATGCACATCGATCCGCTGACAGGGGTTCATGATTATCAGGCAAGAGCAATTTCTCAATTCCTGGATAAAGGAAATACAGCGCTTGTCGACATAATAATGAAATTATATCAGGTCTTTACTGACAATGACTGTACGCTTGCTGAAATTAACCCGCTTGCCCTGACCGAGCGGGGCGTTCTGGCGCTTGATGCAAAAATGAATATTGACGAAAATGCCCTGTTCAGGCAAAAGTTCGAAGAGGAAGAAGAGGACACGCCATCTGCGACTGCAAAGAAGAACGGTATGAGCTACGTTGCTCTAGATGGGGATATCGGGTGTATCGTCAACGGTGCCGGTCTTGCAATGGCAATGCTTGATATGATAAAGCACTACGGCGGCGAGGCTGCTAATTTTATGGACGTAAGAGCAGGCGCGAATGAAGAACAAATGAAGATCGCGATGCATCTTGTTTCTTCCAATACGAACGTGAAAGCTATCATTGTCAATATCTTCGGCGGCATCACAAAATGCGACGAGGTCGCCCGTGGCATAATCGATTCAGGGGTTAAATTACCAGTTGTCATCAGGCTCACCGGGACTAATGAAGAAGATGGAAAGCGGATGCTTGAAGAACACGGCATGATACTGGCATCGACATCAGAAGAAGCAGCGAGGGAGGCGGTAGCTCTTGGGCATTCTCATAGATAAGGATACAAGGCTTCTTGTACAGGGAATAACCGGTAGCGTCGGCTATTTCCAGACAAAACAGATGCAGGATTTCGGGACGAATGTAGTGGCAGGCGTAACACCTGGAAAGGGGGGAAGTAAGGTAAATGGAGTTGCGGTCTTTGACTCTGTCGCAGATGCGGTGGACGCTACAAAGCCAGATGCATCCGTCATTTTCGTGCCTCCGAGGTTCGCGGCTGACGCTATTTACGAAGCATGCGACAGCGGAATAGAACTTATCGTGTGCATCACTGAAGGCATCCCGGTGCATGATATGATGCGGGTGTGCGCATATCTTGAGAACTCATCTTCAAAGCTCATCGGTCCTAACTGCCCTGGAATAACTACCCCTGGAGGATCAAAAACAGGGATAATGCCAAACCCGATCCACCGCCCTGGGAACGTGGGGATTGTTTCAAGGAGCGGGACTCTCACATACGAAATAATAGACCTGTTATCGAAAGCCGGGATAGGTCAGTCAACATCGGTAGGGATAGGGGGCGACCCGATA
>JAHIHJ010000038.1 GCA_018899795.1 Methanobacteriota archaeon | reverse complement strand
ATCCAGACACTGCCGCTTTACGAGATGATAGTCCAGAAATCAGATGATATGAAAATGATAACTGGAATAAAAAATATACCAGTCAATATCGATATCATGCGGCAACTGACGGTTGAGGGGGATAGGGACAGGCTGATGCAGGTATTTTCAAATATACTTGATAACGCAGTTAAATTTACCCTGAAAGGCAAGATTAAAATATCAGCAGCCGAAGATAATGAATGGGTTCATATAAAATTCGAAGATACAGGCATTGGCATACCACAGGATAAGCTTGATAAGATATTTGACAGGTTCTATCAGCTTGATTCTCCTGAAAAACCGGGCAGGGGAGGGGCGGGACTGGGTTTATGGATATCGAAAAACATAGTAGAAGCGCATGGCGGTAAGATATGGGCGGAAAGTAAAAATAGAGGAAGCACACTTCATGTTTTACTGCTAAAAAGGAGATTTAATGGATAAATACGCCTCACATAAAAAAGTACTTATAGTTGACGATGAACCTGACACGCTTGAACTTGTTAAACTTGTACTTGAAAGTGGAGGATTTGAAACTGTTTTGGCTAAGAGCGGAAAAGAGGCATTGATTGAATTGGAGGTGTCAAAACCAGACCTCGTACTCCTTGATATAATGATGCCTGATATGGATGGCTGGGAGGTTTTCAGGAAGATAAAAGAGAAGAATGCAACGATGCCTATTGCCATTTTGACCGCCAAGGCGCAGAATTTTGACAGGCTGCTGGGGCTGCATGTTTTGAAGGCTGATGATTACATTACAAAACCTTTTGGAAAGAATGAATTAATAAGCAGGGTAAGAAAATTAGCAGGTTTAACATAGAACCGACCAAAAATTAATTATTAATACAGGATAATGGTGAAAATTATGCCGGAATCAAAATTTGTAATCCCGTTCTATACAGAAGAACGATGGCAAAACTGGATAAATAAAGTCAAAGAAAGTGGTTTCAAGATAGATGACCAGGAGAAGGGGGCGATCTTTGTTTATATGGAAGATGACGTCGTGCTTTCCTGTCTCAAGATAATTGCGAAATATGATAAGAACGTGTCGTCAAAAGATGATGCCCTTGGGCACATTGCAAAGGTGAAGGAGATCGTCCTTAAAAAGATCGAACCTATAAATGAGGATATTGATATTATGCTGGAATCGACGCAGCTCTCCATGATGGGGGTGTTTGCCTCGTGTGAATGCTATATTGAAAAAGCATTTGAAAAAACCAGTCCATTGGGTAAATTAATAAAGAGCGCCCTGAAGGCTGAAAAAGAGGAAAATATGGGTGCGGCGCTGGGGAATGTCGCTGAAATAGGCGCGAATATCCTTGCAGGCAAGAAACTTAAAGATAAAGACCTTGAGGATCTCCCTGAAGGGCTTGTCGCGGAATGGCTGGACGGGATAGATTCAATACGCGCAGCCATGGTGGGCGATTCAAGTTATAAAGACGACGAACCTGATGAAGGAAAGTGATGGCTGTATTGAAAAACCACGGAGAGCACAGAGGACACAGAGAAAAGCGGCAACTCTCTGTGTGCTCTGTGGTAAATTATACTTGCATGTTTTCAGTTATGCTGAATAACTATGCTAATTCATGATATTCTGGGTATTGATCCCGGCGAAAACGTATATTTTGTCGAAGAGAGCTATGCAGCCTTAAAGAATAATAACCAGTCCCTGCAATATCTGGAGAGCATCCAGAAAGACCCTGAGGCGCATCTTGAGGCGATCCTGGATGAGAATGACAACCTGATAGGTCTTATCCTGTTAAGCCCGGAAGATGACGAGTCAGGGGACGAAAGAGCGGTTTTTACGAACATAGTATCTTCGGTACCTTTGCCAAACCAGAGCGATAAACATTTTTCTGCCATTGCCACGAATTTGACCTTTAATAAAACATACAGGACCACGATCAAAAAATTCGGTGGAGCAGTAATTGAATACTATTCGCACGCCCTTGTAAACAGGCAGTTGTGCGAGAACTGCATCACTACAAAAGAACCATACGAAATGTCGTATATCCCGGGCAGGAATATCCGATTGAAGGCGATACTTGAGAAGTATGAACTGAAGGGAGACATCCTGGAGATATGCTGCGGGAACGGTATGTCCACACTGCCGCTGCATGAACTGGGATATGACCCACTGACCATAGATATTGACAGGTGCCAGATATGCCAGGGGCTTGAACATAAGGTCCTGTATCCGGGAAGGACGATAGTTCTTGATGCAACAAGACTGTCTGAATTTTTTATGGAAAAAAGCTTTGATACCATAGCAGGTTTCATGCTCGGGACGATATACTCTTTTAATCGGGGAATATGGGAAAAAATGATCAGTGAAGCTGTAAAACTCCTTAAACCCGGAGGTATTATCCTGCTTACCGTAAATAAGAAGGAGGAGATGGAAATCCTGAATTCTGCCCTTGAAAAATCCCATGTCATTGGAAAAATGATAGATAATACCGATGAAAAGGGTATATACGACCAGTGGTTGTACGTGGGAACCAGATAGCATGCCCCGAGACCGCAGAGATTATTATTACAAGAAAGCAAAGAAGGAGGGTTACCGCTCGCGCGCAGCATATAAACTCAAGCAGATAAGTGAACGTTTCAACCTTATCAATAAGGGGAGCATTGTCGTAGACCTGGGCGCAGCGCCGGGCGGATGGTGCCAGATCGCGCAGGAAATATCAGGTGGAAAAGTGGTAGGTGTGGATATTCTGCCAATTAAGGAGATAGAAGGCGTGGATACGATAAAAGGTGATATCCGCCTTGATGCAACTGTTGATAAGATAAGAGAGCTAATTAATAAAGATGGCGCGGATGTTGTGCTTTGTGATGCAGCCCCCAACCTGTCAGGGAACTGGAGCTATGACCATGCCCGTTCCATTGACCTTGCATCATCCGCTCTTGAGTGTGCAAAAAAGATATTAAAACCCGGGGGAGGATTTGCTGTAAAGGTATTCCAGGGCGATATGTTCCCGCATTTCCTGAACAAGGTTCGCGGGCTTTTTGAGAAAGTCCAGGCTTTTTCTCCTCAGGCTTCCCGCAAACAGAGCGCAGAGATATATGTTATTGGAAATAAACTCATAAATGACGCGGTAAAACTGGGTCAGGAATATACCGTTACCATAGAAGATTTTGGGGCAGATGGGGATGGGATCGCGAAAATAAACGATTTTGTGGTGTTCGTGAAAAGAGCAAAAAAAGGGGAAACGCTCAAAATACGGATTCGCGAAATTAAAACCAGATTTGGCTTTGGGGATGCAATTCCGTAACGGCTGTTGCGGGGTTGTAAAATAGTCTGGTTTTTGAGGTAATATAGAGAAAACAACGAACTGAAAGTCGAATAAAGAAGAGCGGTTACCCGCCCTTCCTCTTCTAAGAACCGTACTTGCGACTTTCACCGCATACGGCTCAAGCATCCCATAACCCTTTAATATCGGGCGGCAGTTTTCATTTCTGCCTCTGTAATTCCAGCTTACAGCCCAGTAACACTTCGTGTCTATGAGTATCTCGCCGTTAGGCGTAATTGATATTCTCATATTCCTGAGTTTGTCTCTGTTCATACAATGGGACACCAATGGAAAGTCAGCATCCTTTCGGATCAAGGCAATACCTCTAT
>JAHIHJ010000003.1 GCA_018899795.1 Methanobacteriota archaeon | reverse complement strand
TTTCCCGGCACAATTATCAGGCGGACAGCAGCAGATAAGCAGCGTCACCCAGGCGATAACACTGTTCCTTGGCGCAATTGCGGCTGTTTCACTCCTTGTGGGCGCTGTGGGTATAGCGAACACCATGTTCATGTCTGTCATGGAGCGCACAAGACAAATTGGATTGCTCAAATCCCTGGGGGCTACTGATAACGAAGTAATGAAGCTTTTCCTTATTGAATCAGGATTGTTCGGGGTTGTTGGGGGAGTGATCGGAGTTACTACCGGCATCTTGATATCAGTTTTAATATCATCAATAGGACTTCAGATGATGGGACCGGGAGGGACTATGTCCACTGTTGTTTCACCCCAGCTTATCATCTTCGCCCTTGCATTTTCTATAATCGTGGGGGTGCTTTCAGGGGTGATGCCAGCAAGGGCAGCGGCAAAGATGAATCCGGTGGACGCTCTGAGGTTTGAGCAGTAAGAGATTCGATCAGCAAAATGTATCAGAAACAAAGAAACTGATAAAGCACAGCCCACAAGATGAGAATAATATAAGCTACTATAAGGAACGTGCTGATCGGCCCTTCAGCCTCGGACACGACGCCTGCAAAACATACCGAATCGTTCCACACCACTGGGCTCCAGTTGCCGCACATGGTAAGCAGGATGTTGGTGTTGAATGCAAGCACCGATATCATCATCAAGCCGCCGTTCACCACTGCTATGGTCTCATATAAAATAATGCTGATGAAGGAATAATTTATCTATAATATCTTCATTACATGATCATAACATGGAAGAACCAACAAAAAACGAAACATTATTTACAAAGAATTTTATACTGACAAGTCTTTCAACATTCACTCTTTTCACAAGCTTCTATTTCCTCCTCATCACCCTGCCCTTCTATATCCAGAAGCTTGGCGGCTCAGAATCCGAGATCGGTCTTATCATCGGGGTTTACACTCTTTCTGCTGTTTTCCTTCGCCCCTTCCTCGGCAGAGGTGTGGACATGATAGGAAGAAAGACATTCCTCCTTGCAGGTTCACTGATATTCTTTATTTCCATGCTGCTCTATAATTATACAACAGACGTTACATCGCTGCTTCTCCTCAGGGTGCTCCATGGGCTGGGATGGGGCGCAGCCACCACAGCCTCGACAACACTGATAGCAGACATCGCACCACCCACGCGAAGGGGGGAAGCCATGGGCGTATTCGGAATGGCAGCCAATGTAGCAATGGCAATTGGTCCGGTATTGAGCATGATGCTGCTTAATGCCTATGATTTCCCAACGCTCTTCGCAGTGAGCTCGGCAATTGCTTTCGTGTCAGTGCTGCTTGTGCTGCCGATATCTGAAATAAAGGTAAAGCGCCAGAACACGCCTCTTTTCAGTAAAGAAGCGCTTTTCCCCTCTGTCCTGATGTTCGCAGTCACGCTTACATACGGTTCCATTGTTTCCTTTCTCCCGCTTTTCGCACAAATGCAGGGGATCATAAATCCGGGGATATTTTTCTCTGTGTTCGCAGTAACGATCATTCTTATCAGGGCGCCGGGCGGCAAACTCTCTGATATTAAGGGAAGGAAGTCGGTAATAGTTCCGGGAATGATCCTGGTCGCGCTCGGGCTGTTCGTACTGTCAAGAGCGGAGGCGCTTCAGTCCTTCCTTGCCGCGGCGGTGCTCTATGGTATTGGTTTCGGGCTGTTCCATCCAGCAATGATGGCGCTGCTTGTGGACAGGATAAACCCGCAGGGACGCGGAGCTGCGATGGGTACCTTCACAGCCTCCTTTGACCTGGGGATAGGCATGGGTTCTATCGCAATGGGTCTAATACTCCAATACGCAGGCATTAGTCAGGCTCTGATAGGGCTGTTCGGCAGGATCGCCGGGTTCACAACAATATATCTTCTTGGAGGGCTGATAGTTCTTGTGGCGCTGGTATTGTTTATTACAGGTTACAAAAATAAAGGAGAAACTTAATGGATTTTTTCTCTCATGCCCTGCTACCCTATCTGCTCGGGAAATCCTTCAAACGGAACAAGGAAGAGCTGACTGCATTTGTTCTGGGAGGGATAGCGCCGGATCTTGATGTTCTTATTCTCTGGATTAACTTTGTATATCCCACGTTCTTTTTGATATCCCACCGCGGCATAACCCATTCAGTGTTCTTCGGGTTTATCACAGCTATCGGGCTGCTGTATCTGGCATCACGCTCCAGGATAAGATCATATATCAGACGCTTTATCGATTTTCAACCTGTTATCACAGGCAGGTCTGCAGTTTTTGCCTGTGCCGGAGCAACGCTTCATCTCTTCCTGGATTACTTGACCACAAGGGGGATCCCGCTTTTGTATCCTCTCAGTACAACAAAGTATTCGGCTGAGCTGTTCTTTTATTTGGACACTTTCCTCATGATATTGAGCCCCCTGATAATAATATATCTCTATAAGAAGCCGCAGCAAAAAAATACTGCTGTAAAGATCCTGTTAATTTTCCTGATGATCTTTGCATCACTTGGGGCGGTCAGGACAGTGGAAAAAAACAGTGCATCGGAATTTTTCCAGGGAGCAGAAATGAAAGCCTACCCCACATTCAACCCTTTTGACTGGTATGTCTTTGAGAGAACAGAAGGAGGTATAACGATCCACGAATACAACGGACTTGAGAAACGTTCAACATACAATGAAACCGTGAAACTGATGAACGTATTAACACCCGGGGATGGTATTGACAGGGCGCTTATGACAGCAGAAGAACTCCCCCAGTTAAAGATGTTCAGGTGGGGGGCTTATGTAGTGGCTGTGAATGCATCATTCGACGGGGAAGCATGGTCGTTTGAATATTATGACCCGATGCAGCGAGTAAGAGCAAAGGACACTCCTGGGATCTTTAAAGGGATGATGAGGGGTTTTGGTTCCCTGAACGTGACAGTGAATGGAAATGCAGCGGTCGCTGGATGATAATTGAGCATAAAGCAAACTTCTCAAACTAACTCAGGTCGTCGTGAGTTCGTATTGAGTTCGCTATGAGTTCGTTGTTAATTCATTCTTTCTCTTTCAGTTCCACTGCCCTGGCTGGCAATCTCTTTTCAATAACTTCAACAAGAGCGTCATAATCACCCTCAGCAAGCGAGCGCGAGTCTTCCTCCCCCCGCAGGATCAGGTCTGCAATATATCCCAGTTCATCATCTGTCAGTTTATTTATCCTTGCGGCGAAATCTTCAGGGGATTCCGAAATCTTATGCGATACCGGCAGCAGTATGAATTTGAAGTCATGCCCTGGCGCGGGCCCGGTGGTTCCTTCCAGTTCAGGCGCAAGTTTTGCGAGGATCTTTTTATCTAGTTCAGTTAATGTTCTCATGTTTTTCCTCTTTTCAGGATATATGTTGAATATATTATGTTCCTGGCAATAATCTTTATTTTCCCCTTAATAGAGCAAGGCATTTCTCAAGCGTTCCATCACCAACGATGTCAGGCTCAAAACCATGTTTTCTCATCGCTTCTGCGGTTTTTTCCCCGATGGCAGCGAGTATCAGTTCTTTCTTGCTGTCATGGTGAAAGTCCGAATACTCAAATGACCTGGCGCTTGTGAATATGACGGCATCTGCTTCCTGTAATACATCGTCTGATATGCAGCCTGCCGGTTCCAGTCTGTACGCCGGGGCTTCAACTACGGTCGCGCCTCCTGCTTCAAGAGAGCGTATCAGTTCCGGGTTCGGCACCTCGGCGCGCGCAATGCCGACTGTTTTTCCCAGTATTTTACCCAGGTGATTTGCGAAATGCTCTGATGAAAACTCTTCTATGACCTCGCTTGAAAATCCATATTCTTCTACCTTTTTCGCGGTTTTCGGCCCCACACTCACTATTCTTACCTTCTTTGAGGGCAGGCTTCTCTCAAAGAGCTTATCCACACCCAGCGCGCTCGTGAATATGAGGATGTCAAGGGAGCCTGTTGAAGCCATTTCTGCAAGGCGGGCAAGCGGCGCGGGGTCTGAGGGGTCAACTGAGGTCATTGTGGAAATTATGAGTGCTTCATGCCCGTAGCTCCGGAAGAGTTCCTGGATGCCTTCTGACTTTTCCCTGAGTTTTGTTACAGCGATCTTCACAGGACTTAGAATTGCGGATTAATGTATAATGTTTTTGCTATGGATAAGAAAATTTAGGCGTCACATTTAGGGTTCTGTTAAGTCTGTGAGTGTTCGGAATCGTTGTTAAGTGTCGAGTGGTGGCTTTCCTTCTGGATATGGATGTAAAAAAGTCTTTATAACATAAGCTTCATTAGATGTTTTGTGATTCTTATGACAGAAGAAAAGAAAAAACTCGTATTAACGATAGACCCAAAAACAATTAATGAGGGGGTATGTGAGATTCTTAATTTGGGGGACGAAAGAGTAGCAGTTTGTAAAGAGAACGATAAACTAAAGATTTTTTCTGTAAAGAAATAGGATATTTTCATGGAATTTAATATTCCGCTCCCATCAGCAAATATCTCACTAAAGTCAAGTGAAATAATAATCGATTATAAAAATATAAAAAATGGTGAGTGTAAAGAAGTATCTACATGGTCATGGTTGCAATTAAAAGATATAAAGTACATGGTATGTAATAACAATGGAAAAATCGAATTTTTTAAAATAGGTTGAGTAAAAAATTTAGAAAATTACTGAGAACTCTTATTTCTCTGGCTGGCGTTCTGAATCAACGTAATCCACTTATTTTCTCCAATTACTTCTATTCCACAAGCTTCCGCAGGAGTCTTCCCCTTCAAGCTCTGATGCGGTCTCATAAAGTTATGGAATATCTGATAACCTGGGAGTATTGGGGTATCGTCTTTCTTTAATCCTCTCATTACTTTCTCCCGATCTCTAACTTCGCCGTTTGACCTTTCCATTGTATTGTTATTCATATCCCCATCAAGTTTTATTGCATTGATGTGTTTGGACTGAGGGCATGAGTTTGTATAGAATTCCCGATTAAAAGCAT
>JAHIHJ010000319.1 GCA_018899795.1 Methanobacteriota archaeon | reverse complement strand
GTTGAGCAAATTCCAGAAAAAGATGCTAACCAAACTTTGTTTAGATTTGGTCTTAGCTTCCCATATAAAATATCATTTTTAAGGAATTTTAATTTCATACTTTTAATTTCGGAAATTTCTGTTACGATATTTCCGATTAAATTACCATTTTCGGATTCAATATTTTCAAGTCCGATATAATTAACATCCCCATTATTTTCT
Organism: Methanobacteriota archaeon; assembly: GCA_018899795.1. The sequence continues at coordinate 3,389 of JAHIHJ010000319.1, read as the reverse complement.
TGAGGATCAATAGAATCTGTAATTTTATTAAATGCTTCCCCTAGCTCCACCACCTCCCATCCCTTATGCTCCCTCACCATTACCTCTCTGTATCTATCTCCCGATAAGTAATAATCCCCACTTTCAGCAATCTTCGTCTTTAAAACCCTGTGAGCTAATTTGCTCTCCTCCTCACTGAACTCACACCCCTCCCCTTCCTGTAAGCTCCTCTTATACTTCAAAACTAACTCAAGCGCCCCTGGCAAATTATTCTTATCAATCGCCCTTCGCTGCGCTCCTAAGTCAAATCCCTCGTTTTCAATTTTCACAAAAAGAATGTCCTGCGCCCTTTTAGCCAGGCTTTTATCCATCAGCAAAATACTTGTCTTAACCCCTGAATACGGCTGGAAAACACCAGCGGGTAAGGATACGACAGCGAAAAGACAGCCGTTATCCACAAGCAATTTGCGAAGCGCCTTATAAGCATTCGCGGATTGGAATATAATTCCCTCAGGCACAATGACTCCCGCCCTGCCATTTATGGTAAGATGTTCCATAATATAATCCACGAAAAGCACCTCGCTCCTGTTCGCCTGGACTGAGAAGCGCTTATGCGGACGGATACCACCCTTTGGAGTCATAAAAGGTGGATTTGCAAGAATCACGTCATAGGTCTCGTTCCATTTCTCCTCGCTTGTGAGCGTATCGTATTCGTAAATTTTCGGGGTCTGGAAACCGTGCAGATACATATTCACAAGCGATAGCCTCACCATATCAGGAGAAATGTCATATCCCACAAGGCTGTTCATCAATCTTTTGCGCTCATCCATGGTCAAACAATCCCCTTTTCTCTCCTTCGTATTCTGCTTGAGGATGTGCTTGTATGAGGAAATCAAGAATCCGGCTGTAGCGCAGGCTGGGTCAAGGATTGTCTCATTTTTCTTCGGGTCAACCACTTCGACTATGAAATCAATAATATGCCTGGGTGTTCGGAACTGCCCCGCGTCACCCTGCGAGCCAAGGACAGAGAGGAGATATTCAAAAGCATCCCCCAGTTTCTCGCTATGGTCGTATTTGAACTCGTTTATTTCTTTTAGAAAACTTTTCAACGTTTCAGGATCGCGGTATGGGAGGAAGGCGTTCTTGAAAATATCCCTGAAAAGCTGCGGGATATTCTCGTTATGGTTCATCGTCGTGATGGCTTCGCTGTACAGCGTTATGAGATCAAATCCCCCCAGTTTCGGGTCAAAAATGCGCGACCATGTGTATTTCTCATATTCCCCCTTGAAAAATGCAGCTTTTCCACCGAGCGCTACCGATTCTTTATCCATGTCGTCCATGAACTTGTAGATAAGAGCGATTGTTATTTGCTCGACCTGCGACTTCGGGTCTGGAACTTTTCCTACGAGGATGTCACGGGCGTTATCGATTTTTCGTTTAGTTTCCTGATCTAACATTATTTTGCCTTCAGTTGATGATTTTCAAATACTCTGTTCTTTATTGAAAAATTTAACCGCAGATTTGTAATATGGGAAACCGCTTTCATCGGATATATTTTTCTCAAATTATGCGAAGTTAAGTGGGAACTATTATTCCGATTTACTTGAGTATTTTTTTGCATTATAATACTTGAAAAAACAAAGACTTTTTCTTTTCTTTCTATAAAACCAAATAGCAGGTATCTGCGTTCATCTGCGTTTATCTGCGGTTTGGTTTTCATAATTCCACAAACTCCCCTTTAATATCTCCAGACAAGGCTTTTTCAATGATAAACCAATCCGTGCGCATCCGCGTCATCCGCGAAATCCGTGTTCTATCGTATTTTATCATAAATATCACTACTACATGAACTTATTTAAGGAAACATAATCTTTCACATACTCAGGTATCATCTCACACCACTTTCTTACTTCCCTGTACTCCTCCATCGAGAACTGGGAATTTGTCGCAAAACGCCCGAATTCTTTTGATTCCATAATATCCTTCACTTCATGGTCCACAATATATGCTTTTAAAAACTTCCTTATGAGTGGTACTTCCCAACTTTGCGGTTTATGTATGGATATGAATTTCTCAACTTCCTCATCAAGCAATTCCTCTTTCGTCTTAAATACAGTAATCCTTCCAAATATCTTCTCTATGATCTCCCGCAAACTCAGGCGGCGGTCTATTCTCAACGATTTTCTCAACTTCTCAAGATTGAAATTCTCACCCGGCTTTTCAAAGATCTTACTTTTTATATATTCTTCAATGGCATCGAAATTTTCTTTTTCAAAATTCTCTTTTATGAAAGTATTAGTCCTCACAGTAGTCTCAAATCTATCAAAGAACATGCGGTCTATCTTCATCCCATCCATGCCGATAGCGTATTCCTCAATGCTTGTCAGGGGGTCTAAACTGAGATTCTCATATTCACTTGTCCTTTCCGGGCCGTCACCGCCTTCTGTATATGTACCCCTGGGAGGCAATTTTAAAACTTCGTTATAATTATATTTCTCTTCGAAGTACTCACAATTCGCAAAGAAATCAAAAAGCTTGAATTTCTCTTTAGTTTTCTTAATAACTTCGTTATCGTGCCCATTTTTCATTGAAAATGAAAAATCAAATTTTCTTGTACCTCTTCCTTTTATCTGGATAAAATCCGTTGGTGAAAATATAGGGCGCATAAGGCAAATATTCAAAATATCCTGGCAATCATAGCCCGTCGTCATCATTCCAACCGTTACGCATACCCTTGTTTTACTCGTTTTATAACCTTCCAGAAACCGCGAATTGCCGGATAAGTTATTACTTGTATCAGTAAAATTGATAGAAAATTGCTGGGCATCCTGAACATTTGACGTTATCTGAAGAGCAAAATCTGAATTATATTTTTCAGGGAATAATTTATCTGCAAACTCATTCATTGCCTGTGTTATCTTTGAGGCATGGTTCTGGCTAACACAAAAAACAATGGTTTTGCCAATCTCCTTGTTTATTGGATCGCGGAGAGCATTTTCAATGAAAGTCTTGCAGAGTATCTTGTTAGTTTCATCTGAGAGAAATTTTTTCTCAAAATCCTTATGATAATATATCTGCTCTTCTTTCATCCCCTGAGCGTTTTCAATAATAATAGAGTAACCCTTATCTGAAAGTAGCTGTGTGGTGATCTCGGTTCGTGCATCAACAGCAACCGGATTCACAAGATAGCCATCCTTCACAGCATCAATAAGACTGTAGCGAAAAGTCGGATTCCCGCTCTCGCAGCCAAATGTGATATAGGTGTCCCTGAGCTGTCTTCGTTCCCATTCGCGCGGGTCTTTCTTACTTACTTTATCGGGGTCTAAATACTTCAGATAATCTTTAGGTGTGGCAGTAAGACCGAGTTTATAGCCAACAAAATACTCAAAAACAGCCCTGCTGTTCCATCC
>JAHIHJ010000318.1 GCA_018899795.1 Methanobacteriota archaeon | reverse complement strand
GTGATGGCTTTCGGGATCACAGAAGGAAAAAAGAGGCTATCTGAGAAAGTGAATATGATCATGCGCAGTACCGGTCTCTATTTTTTTTGTGGGGCTGGTATCCTGGCTTTGATATTCAGGGGCAATTTCCTTGATTATGGCGCCGTGCCTTTACCATTTCTTGATCCTGCCCATACACGAGCCTTCATGATCGATGGTGTGGTGGAAGTGGGAATAGCCATTACAGTGATGGCAGTAATGGTGACTATATTCTTTGAATTCTATCCTGGAGGTACCAGTGATGATTGAAGAGATACTTGCAAAATATAATTATTGGATATATGTGGTTTTGATGATGATCGGATTCTATGCCATGATTGCCAAAAAGAACCTTGTTAAAAAAGTAATTGGTTTGAACATTTTTGCCACTGCAATATTTCTTTTCTACATATCAATAGGGGATATAAGAGAAATCCCGGGAAAAATAATAACTGAACCGATTTACATGCATGGGGAGAATCTTGTTTATGTTAATCCCATTCCCCATGTGCTGATACTTACCGGGATCGTGGTAAGTGTCAGTACTACAGCTGTGGCACTGGCTTTAATAATAAAGATATACAGGGAATTCGGGACGATCGAAGAAGATAAGATACTGGAGCAACAGTCATGATTTACGATGATTTTCCTGCCCTTATAGTGGTACTGCCGCTGGTTGCAGCTTTTACTGTGCCCATTATCGGATTCTTTAATAAGAAATTCATTCCATATTTCGTATCTCTGATAGCATTTATTGCTTTTGTGATTTCCATATTCAACCTTAGAACGGTGATGGACTCAGGTCCCATCAGTTATACTATGGGTGGCTGGGTACCCCCGTGGGGCATTGAATACAGGATCGATCACCTGAACGCTTTCGTCAGCATAGTGGTAATTTTCATAATATTTATTGTATCCATATATGCAAGAAAAAGTATTGAAAAAGAACTTCCCGGAAAAACAGTTCCCTTCTTTACTTTGTTTTTATTGCTCACAACAGGGCTTCAAGGTTTGATAGTCACAGGCGATATTTTCAATGTATATGTGTTTCTTGAGATATCCTCCCTGGCTGCATATGCCCTCATAGCTGTGGGTAATAGTAGAAACGCATTAATGGCAAGTCTGAATTACCTGATCATAGGGACAGTGTCTGCATCATTTATTCTGCTTGGGATAGGCTATCTTTACATGGTGACAGGGACGCTGAATATGGGTGATATGGCACATCTTCTGCCTGCTGCATTTGATGAGAGACCTAGAGTGGTATTGGCTGCCTTTGCCTTTTTCCTGGTAGGATTCAGTATCAAGGTAGGATTATTCCCGCTGCATACCTGGATGCCAGATGCTTATTCCCAGGCACCTTCGGCAGTAAGTGCATTGCTGGCATCTACTTTTACAAAAGTGGCAGCTTATGTGATGATCCGATTTATGATCACGATCTTCAGACCGGATTTCATTATTTCGACTGTTCATGCCAATACTATTTTGATATGGCTGGCATCCATTGCCATTATTATGGGATCAGTACTGGCAATTGCCCAGACCGATCTTAAAAGAATGCTGGCTTATTCCAGCGTGAGCCAGATAGGATATATAATTCTTGGTGTCAGTCTGCTAAACCCGATGGGAATGACAGGGGGTATCATCCATATCATGAACCACGGCATAATGAAAGGTGCTTTGTTCATGGTAGCAGGTGCCATAATATACAAGACCGGGCTCAGCAATATAAATGATCTTAAAGGTATCGGCAAGAAGATGCCTTACACGTCTGCTGCTTTTGTGCTGGTGGCATTATCAATGATCGGGATCCCACCCACGGTTGGATTCGTCAGCAAGTGGTATCTTGCCCAGGGTGCAATAGAGGCTGGTATGTGGATTATCGTTGGGGTGATAATGCTGAGCAGCTTGTTGAATATTGTATATTTCTGGAGAGTAATTGAAAATATGTATTTCCATCATACCGATGGCGGCAAAGTAGATGAAGCGCCTATGAGTATGCTTCTTCCCATATTGATACTGGCGGCATTGACGTTCCTGTTAGGGGTGCTGGCAGTGTATCCCATTAGAGAAATTATGGCACCCATGGTACAGATATTATTACCCGGCTAGGAGACATTAACATGGAGACAATACTTACAATAAAACCATTGCTTGCGGTCATGGTACCTTTGATTTGCGCGGTCCTGATCATCATCTATTCCAAACATCCCAATATCAGGGATGGGTGGTCAGTAGGTGCAGGAGTCGTATTATTCCTTACTGTCCTTTCCATGTTATCTGATATACTGGCAGGTAGTGTGATGCAATTTACAGTTATAGAGATGCTCCCCAATCTGCCCATAATGTTCAGAGTAGATTCCCTGGGTATGCTCTTCGGACTTATTGCCTCTTTCCTCTGGATATTCACCACCCTTTACTCAATAGGCTATATGAGGTCATTGAAAGAGCATGCTCAGACACGTTTCTTCTTCTGCTTCGCCATAGCGCTATCCTCTGCGATAGGCATAGCTTTTTCCGCCAACCTTTTCACTCTCTTCATATTCTATGAGATACTCACTGTCTCAACTTATCCTCTTGTTGTACATATCGAAACAAAGGAGGCGATGAATGCCGGCAGGAAGTACCTGTTGTATCTTCTAACTGGAGGAGTTTTCCTGTTCTTTTCCATCGTGGCAGTTTATTATTACACCGGTACGACCGACTTCGCTTTCGGAGGCATACTTGCAAACAAGGGCATCCCTGATATCATGCTGAAGGTTCTGTTCGTGACTTTCATGATAGGATGCGCAAAGGCAGCCTTCATACCCCTGCACTCATGGCTGCCCACGGCAATGATCGCTCCTACGCCGGTGAGCGCCCTCCTGCATGCGGTCGCCGTGGTGAAAGCTGGAGTTTTCACAGCAACAAGGATCATCCTCTATGTCTTTGGGATTGATGTGATGAAGGAAACAGGTCTTGCTCTCATGATGGCGTACTTTGTGTCATTTACAATAATAGTGGCTTCTCTCTTTGCGCTCACCCAGGATAACCTTAAGAAGAGACTGGCGTACTCGACCATAAGCCAGCTTTCCTATGTTGTACTCGGTATAGTGATGCTCACACCCGCAGGTATAACCGGTGGAATATTCCACATACTCAACCATGCCTTCATGAAGATAACTCTCTTTTTCTGTGCGGGAGCGATCATCGTGGCTTCAGGAAAAGAGAAGATAAGCGAAATGAACGGCATCGGAAAAAGAATGCCCTATACCATGGGCGCATTCTTTATAGGCGCCCTGGGCATGATGGCTTTCCCGCCTTCGGCGGGTTTCCTGAGCAAATGGTTCATCTCAACGGGCGCGGTGGAAGCAGACCAGCTTTTCTTCGTTTTCGTCATGATCGTAAGCGGTATCCTGAACGCCGCATACTTCCTTCCTGTTGTATATACTGCGTTCTTTAAGGAGCCCAACAGCGACGAAAAATTCAAGGAAGCTCCCATGATAATGGTAATTCCTCTCGTGATCACAGCCCTGATTTCCCTGTATCTTGGATTATACCCGCACCCAATGTTCGAAATAGTGCTTAATGCGGTCAAGGACGTGATGACATGAACTGGCAGAATTTGGACTGGAAGCATAAAATTATTGCAATATTTGCAGCGGTTGCTGCAATATCTTTCATTATCCCGGTGATAGAGCATACAGATAATATCAAGCTCATGGCAAAGATGCTGGTTTTTGGCATTATTGGAAGCGCCTACTACATAGTCGCGATTAAGGTACTTCCGGTTTTGATACGCAGGGAGGACAAAGAATGATCCCACCAGGTTTTATTTTCCTTATAGGAGCGCTGCTTTTACCTCTTTTCAAGGGAAAGATACGGACAGCTTATCTGATCTTTGTTCCTGCTCTTGCGCTTGTTCATCTTGCTTTACTGTCGCCCCAGGAGAGTTATGTCTATGATTTTCTGGGCATGCAGATATCGCTTCTCAAGGCTGACAAGCTCAGTCTTTTCGTGGGATACATATTCGTGATAATCGGGTTCCTGAATATCCTGTATTCAGTATATGTAAAGAACACAGGTGAGCATTTTGCTTCTTTCCTGTATATAGGAAGTTCGCTGTGTGTTGTTTTTGCGGGAGATTTCTTTACCCTTGTAATATTCTGGGAGATAATGGCTATCTCCTCCACATTGCTGATATGGTTCCAGAAGGAAAAGGAATCGCTGGATGCAGCCTACAGGTATATACTGATGCATGTGTTCGGCGGCGGCATGCTGATCGGAGGCGTGATCATAAATTATGTCGCCACTGGCTCTCTGGCTGTAGGACCGGTTACGGACGAACTTGCATTCCTTCTGTTGTTCATTGGAATAGGGGTCAACGCAGCGTTCATCCCGCTTCATACCTGGCTGCCAGACTCGTACCCAAGGGCTACTTATGCGGGTGCGGTATTCCTTTCAGTATATACGACAAAGACCGCGATATATGTGCTGGCAAGGACGTTCGAAGGCGCGGAAAGCGTGGCAATAATGGGCGGTTTGATGGCTATTTACGGGGTCACGATGGCGTTGATGCAGACCGATGCAAGGAAGCTTTTATCCTACCATATTGTGAGCCAGGTGGGATACATGGTCGCAGGCGTGGGCGTTGGGACAGCCCTGGCTGTCAATGGCGGCATTGCCCATGTGTTCAACCACATCCTCTACAAGGCGCTTCTTTTCATGACCATCGGCGCTGTGATATACAGGACTGGCATAAGGGATATCCATAAGATGGGTGGGCTAGCGAAAAAGATGCCATTGACAACGATCGCTTTCGTGATCGCAGCGCTTTCCATTTCAGGTTTCCCGGGATTCAACGGGTTTGTGAGCAAGGGTATGGTGCTTGAAGCTGTACATGACAACACGATGCTGTTCACTTTACTTGAACTCGCTTCCATAGGCACGTTCCTTTCATTCCTCAAACTGGGCTACTATGGGTTCTTCAAAGAAAACAAAAACATCAAGGCAGAGGATGCGCCTCTTGCCATGAAGCTCTCGATGGGAGCGACCGCAACGCTGTGTGTGGTTCTTGGGATATTCCCTGCTCTGATGCTGGGCTTGCTTCCTTATGAAGCAGAGTATCATCCTTTCGAGCTTGAGAGGGTGGCAGAGACCCTTGTGCTTTTCATGGTGACTGGCATCGCTTTCTTTGCCTTTATCCGCGCATTCGAGCCGCATAAGGGAATAACTCTTGATGTAGATAGCATTTACAGGAAGTCAGGGCGTGGGTTCCTGTGGTTCATCAATGAACCGCTGGCCAGGGGATCCCGGTGGACTGTGGATATCTGTCTGGACGTAATTTCATTCCTGAAATGGTTTTCCAAAAACCCGGTACTTGCCCTGGTGCTTTTCAAGGACAGTGTGGGACTGCATCTATTCAAACGTATCGGCAGCAGGACCACTATGGAATC
>JAHIHJ010000317.1 GCA_018899795.1 Methanobacteriota archaeon | reverse complement strand
CGGTATGAGGTACAAGAAGCGTCTCAAGGATGGTCTTGATCTTCTCATCAAGAGGGAACGAGAGCTTTTCGTCATACTTCCCGTTGTTCTGGATATATTCAGCAAGGGCAGCATGATCATCGAGATTGATATCGTGCCATAGATATGTGTATTTGGGATGGAGCGGCACTTTGTATGTATCAGATAAAGAAAGCGCAGCTTTCTGGTCAGGGTTTTTCAGATCCCCGAGTTCCTTTATGGGCGTCTTTACAGCAAGTTCCTGCACCCACCATTCATAACAGTACGATGACGGCACAAGAGGATGATTATTCTCAATAAAATCCCCGAAGTTGATCAATATCTCACCGACATCAAGTATCCTCTGCACGGACGGTCTTATCCTGAGAGCTTCCTGCACCGTATCCACCCTCAACACATCCCCGTTGAACAGCCGAACAGTCGGTCCTTCGAGCGTGTCCACAGGTCCTATAGCTGCCGCTTTTCCCGGACGCTCCACTTTTAACTGCGTGCCTGCTGCTATGAAATCGTCAACCATTGTCATCGTGGCAGGACTTAAACCCGCAGCTGCAAAACTCGTGTTCCTGCCCCTTCCGTACCTGAGCCTGAACCCCCCTGGTCTTGAGGGATATGAGAAAACAGGTCTGCCTGCGATAAGGTCCTGAAGATACTTGTCCTTTGGTTTAAGCTGAGCTGAATCATCGTCCGTTTTAACTGTGACCACGAATTTCTCAAGAAAGTCCCAGCCCGCAAGCTTCAGTTTATCCACATGCTTCTTCACTTTCGGGGCTTTCAGCGCGATGCCCTCTGCGATCACAAGCGCCATGCCGCCCCGTATCCTGTTGGTCTCTACGCGCTGGAGGTCGCGGCGCCCTTCAACTTCGGCCTCTTCCGTGGGCTCACCGTCTATGCAGATGGGGCAGTTACTGACGATAAGTCTTATTTCATCGTCGGTAGGCAGGTACTGGAGATGGACGTTCCTGTGGTATGCACCGATCTCTTCAACGTATCTCTCCACCTCTTCAGGACGCGGAATGAAGCGGTTTATCCCTAAACTTCCGCGGATATAGTCAGCAGCCAGGACAGAGAGCGCCTGCGCTGTGCCACCCGCGCTGCGTATCGGTCCTGCGTAGTATATCCTTATGTATTCCGTTCCGTCGTCGTTCTTTGCAAGGTCTATCTTTGCGATGCCCTCTATGGGTGCCGCGACGACGCCTTCAGTGAGTACAGCCATCGATATTCTTACTGCGGCTTCGATGGCGTCCCTTTTTGATTCGAATTGTTTTATCTTACCGCTTGCTACTTCAAAACCAAGCTGCAGCGAAGCCTCTTCACGGGACATTGTGGATTCAAGTTCCCTCAGCCGTTTCGCTACCCCCTCGACACCGATGAGCTTCTCGACGCGGTCTGCAAGGTCTTTTGCGATGGGTATTTCTATAACTGGCTTCGGGTCGGCGCCGTTTGCACGGGCATGGTTGGCGAGGTCGATGGCGCGGTTCAGCTCAGTTTCAAGAGTGCTGAAATATGAGAGCATTGTGTCGCTGGCGGCGAATTTCATGTATTGAACCCCCTATATACAAACCGCAGATGAACGCAGATAAACGCAGATACAGAATTAATGGTGTTATTGGGGTAGAACGCGGATTGTGCGAATTGGCGCGGATCGAAAAAATCCGTGAAAATCCGTCCAATCCGTATTCTTTGCTCCCTCTGCGGTTTTTTCTTCATTTGATTCGACCCTTTTACTAACATTATCTGCTGATTTCAGGCTGGAATAAGATAAAGATTATTGTAATTCCAATATTGTACTTTATATACTCGGAACAGACAGTTTTATATTCAGGAAGGTTCTTTTAACAGTTGTGACGTTATGACCAGATCAAGATCAGCTTTAGCTTTATTATCCATATTACTATTAAGTATTATCATTACAACTCACGCGGCTGCTGCTGCGCCATCGGTTTACAAAGTCATAGTGGATGACTATTATGGGTTCAAGATTGTGCGGATCATTGAGCCGAGCAATACACAGTTCACTTATGAAAACCTTACGCTTAAGATCAATTCCGGGGATTCAGTCATTTGGGAGAACCAGGCATATGACAACAATGAACTTACTATTGTGAGCGAACAGAACTTATGGGACAGTAAACAAGGTTATCTGAAATATAACTACAGGTCTTTTAATTATACTTTCACTCAGCCTGGTACCTATCAGGTATCTATCGGAGAAGATCCTCGCATCCGGCATCAGACCATCATAGTGGCTTCCGTTGAAACCCCCACTGTCACAACTCCAGCCCCGACCCCGACAGCAACAGAAACCGCCATTGCAACGGCATCTGTCACACAGACACCTCAAACAACTTCGCCTGGATTCAATCTATGGTATATTCTGGCAATTCTTGT
>JAHIHJ010000316.1 GCA_018899795.1 Methanobacteriota archaeon | reverse complement strand
GCGTAAGGATTGAAATCTGAATAATCTCCCGTGATGATCGCCCTTTCATGGTTCCCGAGAATTGAGATGATCTTATGTTCTATGAACATTTCAATGGTCTCATTGGGATACGGGTTATAACCTATTATGTCTCCCGCATGCAGTATTTTCTCAACCCCCATCCTTTCCATTTCTGAAAGCACAGCTTTGAGGGCTGTGGCATTGGAATGGACATCAGATATTAGACCGACCAGCATAACATTTAATATGGCTGCCCGAATAATTGAACTTTATGGATAGAAAGGTCAGGGCTTCAATGGGAACTCTGGGTGTTCTGGGTCTGGAACTCGTACAGATGGATACTCCGCCCACCACGGCGTATCTCCAGATATACACAGAAAAACGATGCGCTGCGAACTGCCTGTTCTGCGCGCAGGCTTCAGGATCAAGCGCGGAGCTCACCCACATAGCCCGCGGCATGTATGTCCCCGCAGACCTTGAGACAGTGGTTCAGCGCCTGAAAATGGCGTTTGACCGGGGCTACCTCGCCCGCGCCTGCATCCAGACCGCACTATATGGCGCGTGGTGGGAGGATACGGTGTGTCTGATAAAGAGGATCAGGGAAATAAGTGAGATACCTGTGTCGCTGTCTGTCTTTCCGCTCGCTGATGAGCAGTACACGGAATTAAGAACCCTTGGCGTTAACGAGCTTGTGATACCGCTTGACGCCTGCACGGAAGGATTGTTCGATAAGATAAAAGGGAGAGGCGCAGGTGGACCATATTCATGGGAGAGGCACTTTGACGGGTTGAAAAGAGCAGCACGGATCTTCGGGAAAGTGGGGACACATCTTATCCTCGGTCTCGGAGAGACAGATGAAGAAGCGGTGAGGATAATTGATGAACTGCACAATTCCGGGATCAATGCTGCCCTTTTCTCATACACTTACGTTCCGGGCGCTCAACTTTCACTTGAACAGGATAAAGAGGATAGCATCAGGCATTATCGCGCTGTTCAGGTTGCAAGACATCTTATCATGGAGGGAAAGGCAAGTTATAGGGACATGGGGTTTTCGGATGGGAAGCTCTCTGATTTCGGTGTCGAGAGAGATGCCATCTTTAGGATAATAGAGGATGGATCGGCTTTCCAGACATCGGGATGCTCCGACTGCAATCGTCCGATGGCGAATGAGACATTTTCAAAGATGTATAATTTCCCAAGAAAACCGGATGAGAGAGAGAAAGAGGGGATTAAAAGGGAACTGGGGATGAAATAGAAATGGGTACTGTAAAATAGTTTGGTTTTTTGCGTAAAATACTAGCCACCGAGGCACAGAGAACACTGAGAAATAATTGCTTTGTGCCTGATATGAAAAACTCAATTTTCATATTCATTTATGAACCGCAGTTCATAGCGGACTCTGTGGCTATTTTGCTAAGCCATTTCCAGCCAGGCATATATTCTGGCTATTACAGCAGGCCATTATCACTACTTAACATTCGCCAGCAATTCATCCAGCCCCTTCGCATTCAGCCTGCAATTCTCCCCATCCACCTCTGCATAGCAATTTATTACAAGATAATCAAGCTGGAACTTCAACTGCGCCTCAGTAATGCCAAGTTCTTTCATGATCTCTTTTTTCGTTTTCCCGAAAGCTCCGATGGATTTGACAATATTTCTCCTCAGCGGGTTCTCAAGCGTCCTGAACATCACCTTGTGGTCACGGGGTGTTTTCATCTCGCAGGCATCGTGTTCATCTTGCGACGGTTCTATATCATTTTTCATACTACTTCCCATTATCAACTCTTTCGCGGCGAGACTTATATCTTTTCCTGACTTTCGTTATCCCCAGCTTTTTTATCCCCCCGATAGTACCCAGGTCTGTCCCGTCAAGCAGGAACGCACGTGCTTTCTCAAGCTCAATGGCGTGGTTGGCGAACACAGGTCCGAGAAGTTCTTCATGGATGGATTCATTGAACGGTATCCCGCCGCACAATTCATTAAAAGCAGGCATTATTATTACCTCGGGATCACTCCATTCCAAATCCCCATAGTGCTCTCTGATGGCTGTTCCTACGAACCGGGTGCGTATCCAGGCAGGCTCTGAAACGCCGTGCCCAAGCGCATCCACGAGCCTTATCGTGGGGTGATTGTGGGACATAACGACATGGGATGACGAAAGGAGGGCAGCATCAGGCCAGGTATGACCATGAAAATACCCCGCGCCGTCAAGCACAAAACCTCTCATCCCGTGCATGGTAACGTTCTTCGGGATAAGCTCTTCTATATCGCCATCATGGTTCCCTGGCACGATATCAACAGGAGCAAAACCAGCAAGTTCTTTAAGGAATGCCGGAACTTCCTGTTTTTCCTGCCATGAAGTCCTGGGAACATTGTGTTTTATATCGCCAAGCAGCACTATCCTATCAGGAGCGACTTTTTTTATATATCCCCTGATTCGCGCCATGCGCTTCTCGACCTGGCTCGGAACGCTTATACCTCTGTGATAAAGCTCCCATTCGATGCCAAGATGAATATCTGCAATTACAAGCGTCCTGATAGTATTCTCGACCAATAGTGCAGGTTCATTCAACAGGGGGCTAATCATTTTCAGACTTTCCGCAGTACCCCGATCTTTGGCTCATAGCACCGCCCTTCATCCATGAGCTCTTTAATACCGGATTCCACGGTCTCAGGGTCAATTCCGTTCT
>JAHIHJ010000315.1 GCA_018899795.1 Methanobacteriota archaeon | reverse complement strand
GGACGCTAACTGAATGTAGTGAAACGTGTTCTGGCATTTAAGCCATCCGGTGAATGGCTCGGCTCAAGCGCTGATGAAGGACGTACCAAGTTGCGATAAGCCTCGGCGAACCGCATGGAGGTTTTGAACCGAGGATCTCCTAATGGGACCTCTTAGCGCGTAAGTGCTGATCCGTAAGGATCGGGAACGCCCCGGATTGAAACATCTTAGTAGGGGCAGGAAAAGAAATCAATTGAGATGCCGCTAGTAACGGCGAGTGAAAACGGCAGAGTTTAAACTGAATCCCCTCCGTAAGGCAGGGGAGATGTAGTGTCATAAGCTTAACTATACGCAGTGCAAACCAGTGAAGTTGAACTTGTCTGGAACGTCAGACCATAGAGTGTGATAGTCACGTAGACGCAAGCTGGTGGACTGTGATCTTGTCTTGAGTACCGTGGGTCGGAAATCTCGCGGGAATTTGGGAGCCATCAATTTCCAAAACTAAATACGTCTTGAGACCGATAGCGTAGTAGTAGTGTGAACGAAAGCTGAAAAGTACCCCAAAAAGGGAGGTGCAAAGCGCCTGAAATCGGATGGCGATAGAGCGATACGGCGTGAAAGGATCTGTATAGCGAAGGAATATGTCGCGAGGCATTAGTACGGGCTATACTGCCGACGTCGTATTTTACGTTTTGAAGAACGGGCCAGGGAATGTATTAGAGTGGCGAGGCTAACCACATATGGGAAGCCAAAGCGAAAGCAATATGCGCACAACCGCAAGGTGAGGCGCAGCGTATACAAGTGCGTGGAGTCACTAGATTACGACCCGAATCCTAGCGATCTAGGCGGAGGCAGGTTGAAGCGTCTCGAAAGGGGCGTTGAGGACCGCAAGCGTTTTTGATTTGCAAATCATTCGCGTGATCCCCGTCTAGGAGTGAAAGGCTAATCGAGCTGGGTGATAGCTGGTTCCTTCCGAAACATGTCGCAGCATGACCCTGCCAGAGATAGTCGGCGAAGTAGAGCACTGATTGGGGAACACCGGGGGGAAACCCCTGGCTCTCCTGTCAAACTCCCAAATCGCTGTCATCGTAGAAAGCAGGAGTCCGCACTGGTGGGTAAGCTAACAGTGCGTGAGGGAGACAACCCAGACCGTGGTTAAGGTCCCAGAGTGTCGGCTAAGTGTAAACACAAAAAGGGCGTCCCAAGCCCTAAACAACTGGAAGGTGAGCTCAGAAGCAGCTATCCTTTAAAGAGTGCGTAACAGCTCACCAGTCGAGGTTTGGGGCCCCGAAAATGGACGGGGCTCAAGCCGACCACCGATACCACGGGGTACCGCAAGGTAATCCTGTAGGAAGGCGTCTCGTTTGGGTAGAAGCAGGGTCGTGAGATCCTGTGGACCATTCGGGAACGAAAATCCTGGCAATAGTAGCACCAAAGTTCAGTGAGAATCTGAACCGCCGTAGGGGCCAGGGTTCCTCGGCAATGATTGTCAGCCGAGGGTTAGTCGATCCTAAGTCGTACCGTAATTCGAATACGACAAAAGGGAAACAGGTTAATATTCCTGTACCATTCAGTCATACCCGCAAGGGGCTGACGCATCCGGGTAGATCAAGCAGGCATGCCTGCCTGTCCAAGCACTCAAACTGATGGAGAACCGTAATGGTGAGAAGTCGGTGAAGGTGTGACGGCGTAAGTTGGTTAATCCCAGGTGCCCGTGAAAAGGCGACTGAATGATCGTACCAAGAACCGACACTGGTGCCCCTAGTTGAGAAGACTAAGGCGTGTCGGCATAAACTGGCTAAGGGAATTCGGCAAATTAGCTCCGTAACTTCGGAATAAGGAGTGCCTGCCTTGAAGAAGGCAGGTCGCAGAGACCAGGGAGCACTGACTGTCTAATAACAACATAGCTGACTGCTAATCCGTAAGGATGAGTACAGTTGGTGAATCCTGCCCAGTGCAGGTACCTGAAAACCCGGTACAACGGGACGAAGGGCCTGTAAACGGCGGGGGTAACTATAACCCTCTTAAGGTAGCGTAGTACCTTGTCGCTTAATTGGCGACTTGCATGAATGGATCAACGAGTGCTCTACTGTCCCTAGTCAGAACCCGATGAACTTTACGTTCTAGTGCAGAGTCTAGAGACCCCTTAGGGGAAGTGAAGACCCCGTTGAGCTTTACTGCAGCCTGTGGTTGGGTTGTGGTTTTGGATGCGCAGTGTAGGTAGGAGACGTCGATTCCTTACTTTCGGGTAAGGTGGAGTCAACAATGAGACACTACCCTTCTGAGACTACGACCCTAACTTGGAAACGAGGACACCCATAGGTGGGCAGTTTGGGTGGGGCGCCACGCCCTTGAAAAGATATCAAGGGCGCCCAATGGTTGACTCATGTGAGTCGGAAACTCACAGTAGAGTGCAAGAGCATAAGTCAGCCTGACTGGATTTCGCACAACAAGAAATCCTGGGACGAAAGTCTGGTCTAGCGAACCACTATGCCTTCTTGGTGAGGGCTATTGACTACAGAAAAGCTACCACAGGGATAACAGAGTCGTCGCCGGCAAGAGTACATATCGACCCGGCGGCTTGCTACCTCGATGTCGGTTCTTTCCATCCTGGCCGTGCAGCAGCGGCCAAGGGTGAGGTTGTTCGCCTATTAAAGGAGATCGTGAGCTGGGTTTAGACCGTCGTGAGGCAGGTCGGTTACTATCTATAAGGGGTGTTTTGAGGTCTGAGGGTAAGTTGCATTTAGTACGAGAGGAACTGTGCAACGGTGCCACTGGTGGACCTGTTGTCTGGCAAGGCATCGCAGGGCAGCTACGCACTTAACGGATTAAAGCTGAAAGCATCTAAGCTTGAAACCACACCTAAAAAGAGACCTCTAAGGACTCTCGTAAAAGACGAGTTTGATAGAGTCGGGATGTACGCACCAAGGTGACGAGGTGTTGAGTCCGTCGACTACTAACGTCCACGCTAGATTTGTTCTGCTACATTCGGGCGATATCCAGATTGTGTTTACAAAAGGCCCCGGACTTAAGTCTGGGATCTTCCATGCCTCGGATTTTAATCCGGGGTTTACAGTCATAAGTGAGTATAGCGGTCAAAGCGACGGGGAAACACCTGTACCCATCCCGAACACAGTAGTTAAGCCCGTATACGTTCTGCATTGTACTATGATGTGCGAACTCTAGGGAACTGCAGAAAGCTGCTATGCTTACTTATTTCATCTTATCTTATTTTTAACGAATTTTTTATTATTAATAAAACTTAATTGTATTAATTAAGTCTTAAAAATATAAGGAATCTCGTAAGTTCAGTTATCATATCCCCATAAAACACAGCCACAAAAAACCCAAGTGTTATCGGGATCATAAATGGCAGTCCAGGAGTAACCCATACTTCCTCTTTTATTAAACCCTTTTCTGAAAGGGCTTTCAGTTCTGAAATAACATCTTCGGTGATCTCAATCCCACCGCGCCTGAAGCGGGATATTATTCGTCCGTTCTCCTCTTCAAAAGAATGCATGAGCTTAATATGTTTATCTGCGAGGTCTGAGATCCTTGATTTATAGCCTATGAATATGTAAAGCGGATTATCGATATGCAAACCCATTCTGAAAATGTTATATACAGCAAGACCAAGCGGAACAACTATGGATAGCAGCACCGCATTACCGAGTATGCCGAACGCGAAAAGATGAATGAGCGGTTGATTAAGGGGAAAATCATAACCAAACGCACTGAATTCTGGATACGAAGGCAGGATTATTGAAATGACAATGAGGGATTTTGCATCAGCGCCCCCAAACGACCCGATCTTGAAAAGGATATAGACCAGCACATATATCAAACCCGCCGAGATGAAGAGGTCCAATAAATATGTTATTCCTTTTGTCAGGATGTCATATAACACGAAAACCGCAATGCCGGAAAGCATGACAACCCACAGCTTATTCGTCACGCGGCGGGTTTTAATATCAGTATAGCATGAATAGAGCAGGAATGGCGTACAGAACAATATCTTTAAAATATATTCAAGCATCTGTAAGTCATACAGCATATTCTCTTAATTATTTTATTTACTTAAAATATTATGCGTTCATAAGGTAAAGTATATAGTCAGAAATAGCGATATACAGCAATTCCATGCCGTCGTGGCTTAGCTCGGCAAAGCGGCTGATTCGTAATCAGCAGATCGAGGGTTCAAATCCCTCCGGCGGCTTACCAGAAACTATTAAAGCCAGGAATAATAAATTTATATTGACATGATAAGGGACAGGGTCAGTACCATCGCCATCATCGCAGGTTTAATGGCGATTATCTTTGCCGTGCTACTGCTCTTCCTGCCCCCCAGTTTCATCCACCCTGTTGCGGCTGCAATAGGCGCAGTTTTGCAGATACATAAAGCCGGGTCAGAACAGAAAATGAAATATCTCACGGTTCTTGTAATGTTTTTTATCCTGACCTTTGCTTATCTTGCAATGGCAGCTCCTGTTTCCACAGGGACTGTTGCTGATACCGCCCC
This sequence comes from Methanobacteriota archaeon, assembly GCA_018899795.1. The sequence continues at coordinate 6,177 of JAHIHJ010000315.1, read as the reverse complement.
ATTTCCCCAGATAGATACCTGGCTGAAAGAGCAGGGATATAGCGGCGCGGCGCTTATTGCGATAGATGGCAGGGTCATGCTGAGCAAAGGCTACGGGTATGCAGACCGAAGCAGGATGATCCCGACAACTTCTGAAACAATATTTCGCATAGGCTCAAATTGGAAAGATATCACGATACATCATCTTCTCACACATACATCCGGCATTCCTGATTTTCAATCCGTTTTCTGGTTGAATAGCGCGACAGAAGATGAGATCATCCAGAGATTCATGCAGGAACCGCTTGAATTCAAACCAGGGGAAAGATACGGGAAATACAGTAATACCGGTTACATCCTGCTCGGCGCTATCATAGAGCAGGCTTCGGGACGTTCATACCCCGAATTCCTTCAGGAGAACATCTTTGATCCTGTGAACATGACAGGATCAGGTTACGAACTGAATGGTGATATCGGAACTGTCGGATATCTCAACGACTACCTGAAGACCTTTTCTCTCATATCACCAAAGAGCTATGCTGCGGGCTGGATGCATTCCACAGCCTCCGACTTGTTCCTATGGGATAAGGAATTGTACACAGACCGTTTGATACAGCAGAAATCACATGATGAGATGTTCACTGAACAATTATCAGTACATCAATTTTTCATTTACTTCTCTGGCTTTTTTCTCATCTGTAAGCCTCTGCAAAAGCGCAAGACCAAACTCCATAGCAGTCCCCGGACCCTGGGATGTCATTATGTTCCCATCCTCCACAACAGGTCTGTCAATGTACTTTGCATCTTTCAAATCGGTCTCCATCCCCCTGAAAACAGTGGCTTTCCTGCCTGCGAGGATGCCTGCTTTTGCAAGGACTGTCGGCCCGGCGCAGATGGCGGCAACCATCTTTCCTGCTGAGTTGTATTTATTAATTAGTTCGATGACGCGCCTGTCATTTCCGAGATTGACATAACCCGGAGAACCTCCCGGTAGGATTATGATATCATATAATTCCCTGATACTGTCCAGGGGCGCATCAGGCTGGATCTTAATCCCCCTTGCACCTGTAATTAGCCCATCCTTCAAACCTGCGATGGTAACAGTTACTCCGCCTCTTCTCAATATATCGACTATGCTTGTGAGTTCGATCTCCTCAAAGCCTTCAGCCATTAAAACCAGTGCTTTTGCCATATTAACCTCCAATATTTCCTGTCTCTTCATCCTCCATTCCTTTTGCCATAAGGAATCCTCTTGCTCTTTCTGTATATTTGAACCGGGCAACCTTTTCCCAGAACGCGCTCGAATGGTCGGGGTGCACAAGATGTGTCATCTCGTGAAATATCACATAGTCAAGCACCCACTTTGGCATATCAAGAAGCCTGTGTGATATCCGGATCGTGCCTTTTGCTGGCGTGCAGCTGCCTCTTACTTTTTCCTGGTTAGTAACAAATACTATGGAATTTACCACGAGTTTCTCCCCGAAAAACGTTCTGTTAAATTCATCAAACCTCTTCTTCAGATAATCATCTTTATTTGCCTGGGTTTTCAAAACCTTTTGTTCTATCTTTTGCTTCATCTTCTCTATCAGTTTACTCTCCTCTTCCCTGTGCAATCCTGCGGGGATATAAATGAAAAGAGTATCTTTTACCATTTTAGCCTGAATCGTTTTTTTCCTGTCAGGGCTCCTCACGACCTTGATTTCCATTATTTACTCCTTTTTTAATGACATTTATGTTTCTGTCTATGATATTTCCAGTAATTAACCCCTTTGAATAATGGAAGATCGAGGATTTTGGCTTAGAATATATTTATATATTATTAAACTAAATCTACATTATCAGGATAAGATATGAGGAGTAAGATTTCGCATATGCGTATGACGCTTGAAAAGACTATATTGTGGTGGGTAGCCTTGTTAGCCATTATAGGCATCTCCATACCAAAGTTTATTTAACTTATTTCAGGCATGTTCCGGGCGGCGCTTTTGTTCAATAGTATTGACAATATCCAGGAATACCCTTAGATCATTCAACGCGCAATCAAAAAAGCTTCTTATTTCCAGGTGGGTCATTCTATCAATTATTTCCCCCACATTAGTCAGTATAAGAATCGAACTGATGTAAATAAGAATGACATGTTGAGGCAACAGGAGCAGCGGTTCGTTAACGGCTGCCTGCAGATTCAGGATTATCGCCAGGGTCCCCCCGATGATGAAAGAGACAAGATAACCATTGATCATCCAGTAAGACCGTTCATTACTCTGAACTATAAAAGGAACACAAATGACCAGGATGGTAAACCATATTTTGATCATAAAAAAGCTTGAGGCGCCATAATAACTTATTATCAGCCGAACGATCTGGTTCCCCTCCTGCATAAGTCCCTGCTGTTCTATCATATATAAACATGTTAAAGCATCACCAAGGCCCCATGTCAGGAACACCAGTAAACAGAGCGCCCCTTGCAGTCGATTGAACCAGAACGAAGAATATTTGTTGGTGTTTCTCATTTTGATCACTTTGTGTTCGATAACCCACCATCATAATAATGAGTATCATAAAATAGCAAACAACTTTTAGCTCTCTTTGGATTTAAACCTATCTCATGGAAAAAATTGGGTTTATAAAGATAAGACATTTGTATATAGACAGCAATAATTGAATTATATGTGGAGTGTAATACAGGAAAAATTCAGGAACCACCCGGCTCAGGAGAAGGTAATAAGGCTGCTACTGGAGCGTGGTTTCCAGATAAACGCACATGGTCGCGTGGTCTCAGGGAACATTGAAATAGCCCATACCCAGATAGCAAATGAGATCAGCGTGGACAGGAGGGTCGTGGATGCGACCTGCGATGCTATCCTTAAGGATACGAAGCTCAAGCAGATATTTAACAACGTCCGCACGTTGCCCTTCCTCAGGGATGTAGCGCAATATCTCGGTCTGGGGGTCGTAATAATAACTCCGGACGATGCAGCGCGCAAAGGGCTTCTTGGGGCTGTGGCTACTGAAGTGGCTGAACACGGGAACATCATCAGACAGGCGGTATCAGACGACCCCTACCTGACGGAAAACCCAAAGCTCACGATCATTATCGAAGGCAGGGTCAGCGGGGGGCTCGTAAAAGCGCTCACCGGGATAAAAGGCGTAAAGAGCGTGACTGTGTATTAGAATCGAACCGGGTCCACAGTTGTCTCAACGGTATACATATACATGATGACAATGTGGAGTTACATTTCCTCAAGCATCGTAAATCCATAGAACAGCTTTTTATCAATATCATTCAGACCTTCGAGGTCATCATGCTCTATAGTTACTCCGTTAGCAGCTAATAAATTCCCGTCAACCTTTGAAGATTCATGCATTATTACGGAATCAGCAGTGATCTTTCCAAGTATCCGGCAGTTCCGTCCGACCCTCACCTTTTCCCTGGAATCAATATTTCCATGAATGGTGCATCCGGAGCCCGTAGCAATAACGCCAGTTGTGCGGATGCTGCCGAAAAGCGTAACGTGGTTCCCCATGGATATGGAGCGGGCGCGGATGTTACCGAGCAGGCGGCAGTGGCTTCCGACCACGGCGTGCGAGATCGTTTTTATCATCTCAAGGTCCATCCTTGTCCTGTTGGGGATCGACATCACCCTGTTCGCAGGTTCATCCTCTGAGAACAGCTCATCAAGCGCCTTTTCAACCTCTTCTTCATTCCCCATCTGCAAAAGCGCCATCAGATAAAAGAAAATGAACATCATGATCGGAAGAGGGTTTCTTACGATTATCCATCCTTTTACTTCGTAACCCCCATCGATCTTAACATTATTCCCCACATCAAGACTGCCTGCGGTATGGAGTTTTCCTTTGATGTTCACAAATTCCCCAATATATGCATCCGTCTTTGTCCTGACATCACCAGCGATCTCTGACCAGAGATCGATCCTCACATCCTTCTCAGAGAGTATGTTTCCATTGATCTTCACATGCTCTCCAGCCACAACGCTGTTGCCTATCAGCCCGAAACCCAGCTCCGCATAGTTCCCAACGATGATGTCGCCATCAACTACTATGGAGTGTTCTTCCATTATTGTGTAATCCGGTATTATCAGTCCCTTCAGTTCAGTTATATCAATGTCTCCACTTCATTATAGTTCCAGGGTATGATAAATCTTAATATCATTCACTGCGTTGAAGCGGTCATGTGCGAACTCAGGATAATCTTCAAGGGAAAGGTCATAATGGAAGACGTGGTACGAATAAAAGCTGACGGGGATTCGATCAAACTTTTTGGAATGCTTGGAGAGGAAAAAACAGTTTCCGGCAGGATAATGGATGTCAACCTGACAAAACAGGAAGCTATAATAGAAGTTTGAATAATATTTACAGTAGTTTATGTTTCTAAGTGCTAATAGATAAAGAAAGAATAGAGCGGTTAAAATTATTAATGAAAACTAACATGACTATACAATAATGTTCGATATAAAAGTGATTATAGAAGGGGATTACCTTATTTTTGTTATAGGAAATCTATTAGCCGATTTAGGTATGGCAATATTTGCGATTACAACAGTATATAGCCAGAAGCAAACAGGAAAAATGTTATCATATCTTGAAAATATGAAAAGCCAAGGAAATATTAATACAATGGAATTTCAAACGATTAGAATAGGTTTTAATGTAATGAATTGGCAATTAATAGAAAACGTATTTGAGATAAATGATCTGGAACAAGATAAGATGTACTTAAGAAAAATTTTTAAAAAAGATAAACAGTTAATGGAATACCAAAAAATGGTTTATTTCCTCCTTCCGGTGGGAGTCTGCATTCAAATTATTGCATTGATTATTCCTATAATATAAAAATATTAAATAATACTGTCTGTTTTGCCTGAACCTGTTTAGAAAAATATATGTAGTATCAAGTCGTTATACAATACATGACACAAGCATTAGTGGTGGCTATGATGGTATGTCTATGAGGTGGCGGTGATGGGCATTTACTTGTGGATGAATCAAGAAGTACAGGGCATTGTAATAGAGCCAGAACATGTAATTAATGCCACATCTGGCCAATATCAATACCAAGGGTATAATCCTAGTGGATTGGAACTCCTGCACTGTGTAGCTGGAATATTTTTTTTAGGAAGTCCCACGAATGAAGGAGATATAGGAAAATACCTAGAAGTAGTTCGTGATAAAAGGTTAATACCCCTTTTTATAACTGATAGTAACGGTTGTGGTTTATTACGTCAACTTAAAATACCTTTTAAACAAATTGTAGATTACAATGGAACTCAATTATATGAAACGTGGTCTATGACGTTGACGAAGGAACAATTAATACATATATTCAATTTCCCTGATTTCCAAATTACCTTGAATCAAGAACAGAAAAAATTAAAAGATATGCTGGATAAGGAACCGACTCTTAAAAACCCAGCGCTACTTGAATATAAGAATGTAACTCTTAAGAGCATTTTTAAAGCCTTTCAGGACACAGCAAACCTTGTGGAAGCATGTGAATCGGAAAAGAGGTAATTTTTTTGACTAATTCAATTATAATGGTGGATTTAACTAAGACCAAGAATAAAGATTTAGATTTAGCTTTAAAAACCTTCACAGAAAGAAGAAAAGAATTTCATGTAATATTTGATGATGTCAAAAAAAAATATGGGGGGGGCTATTCTCCTAAAATTATCCAAGAAGCATTAGCTCGTTATAGTACTAAAGAATGCATATATGATGCTAAATATATATTTCCACAAATTGAAAATATCAATTTATTAGAAAATAAACCATCTTGCGAGCAAAAAGTATTCGATAAGATAGCGGATGAACTTAGTGTGTCTGACCTTGGTGCGTCTAAAATTCTTGTGTCTGGTGAAAGATTGAAAGATGTTTACGATACACTCAAAAAAATAGATGATCCTGACTGTAAGAGAATCGCAGAGAGATTTGATGACAAAGGTCTGCTTAGAAGTGTGTGCAATAATTTGGCTAATATAATTAAACTTAAGGACATCAATAAAATGTGCTCTGTATTTTTAAATAATATTAATCAGTTCTCAGAAATATCATCCCTAAGAGCATTTACAGAATGGTGCGATACTGCTCAAAGAAACGCAATTTTTGAGGGGTTAGATAAAGAAGACGTGTTTAAGTTTTATCATGATTTAATAAGCACTCATGTACGTGTTCCGCATTATG
>JAHIHJ010000314.1 GCA_018899795.1 Methanobacteriota archaeon | reverse complement strand
TTCAAACAGGCAATAAACGCATGGCTCATTGCTTCGGCTGGTGATGACCTGCTGTCCCAGCCGCCTTTTGATACGATAAATCCCAGTGTGATAAACGAATTCCGTTCGCGGTGTAAACGCCATGGGTTTGACATTCTCCCTGGCATCGCCGACGCAATGGTGGTCTGGATACGCAACTATGCCTACACCGACCCATATCCTTCCGAGGACAACGGCAAGGTTGGAAAAAAGAAACGCAAGGCGTAATATGGATGATATGAATGAACGAGTTATCATGGTCGATGACCGGGAAGCTGTTCCCGAAAACCATGTTCGCAATAGTAAGCTCGCTTATCAGCGAATTTAGCTCGTACTCTGCTGCCAGTTCATTTGACTGAAGCATCAGATTCCTGCCCTGGTGTGTAAATGAGATGCCCGACTCGGCCATGCTGTCCGCAATGCTGGTGATAATACTGAAAACATAACTTCCCCGCAATCCCATCGTTCAAAAGTTGCGAGAAGCCCAGGACAGCATTCAAAGGCGTTCTTAATTCATGGCTCATGCACGTTAGGAAATCTTTCTCTATCCCCCTTCATCGCATTAGCAGTTAGAGCTATTGCAGGTTTCTTTTTCAGTCATCTTGATAACCTTTTTCCCGTCCCCGCGCCCTGGGCATCAAAGCCCATAGCTTCGAATATTTCGAGCACATGCCCCATGTTCAGTGTATTATCCTATACCAAGCACCTTTTTCATTCATTCACCGCCTTTATCGCTTTCAATGGAAGTGTAAACGTAAACGTGCTGCCCTCGCCGTACTTGCTCTTTGCTCCTATACTGCCTCCATACAGTTCCACAAGCTGCTTCGTGATCGCAAGCCCAAGACCTGTTCCTCCGTATTTCTCTGACATCTGCAAATCTTCATCACATTTTCTACCATAATTTACCTTCAACAAATGAAATTTCTCCAGACAACTATTTTACGTTCATTCGATCTTTTAAGCTGGATATTTTCGCCTTCATCAGCTCTTCAGTGCGTTCATGAACTTTTTGTTCTAATTCATTATGTTCCTGACGCAATGCTTTGTTTTGCTGTTCTATGATCTCTTTATCATGCACAAGTTCATCCTGGTAATATTTTTTCTTAAGAAGAGATTTGATACGTGTTAAAAGTTCTATCCGGTTTATCCTCGGTTATTTTATTCAAAGCCTCGCTGCCGCTTTGAGCTGTTATTATCTCGTATTCTTCATTCAGCATTGCTTCGATAAGCTTTATATTAACTTCTTCATCGTCCACAACAAGCACTTTTGTCATTTTATCCCCCCTTCTTCTCTACAAGCGGCAGCGTAAAGATAAACGTGCTGCCCTCGCCGAACTTACTCTGTGCCCATATCCTGCCTCCGTGCTGTTCCACAAGCTGCTTCGTGATCGCAAGCCCCACGCCGGCGCCGCCGTATCTCCTGCTTATCCCCGAATCTATCTGGTGGAACAGGCCAAAGAGCTTGTCCATATCCTCATCCCTGATGCCTATGCCTGTATCAGAGACCGAGAACTGCGCAAAACCGTCTGCTTTTCTTGCTGCGATCGTTACTGTCCCACATTCCGGTTTGCTGAATTTTATGGCATTATCGAGGAGGTTCAGGAGTATCCGCTTGAACCTGAGTTTATCCGCAACTATGATGTCAATCTCAGGGTCGGTTTCTTTTTTGAGCGCTATGTTCTTCAGCGCCGCCTTTTCTTTTACGAAGATCAAAGTATCATCTATTGCTTTTGGCGCCGAGAACAATTCAACTCTCAAAGGCAGTTTTTCACCCGATTCCACTTTTACCAGATCAAGTATGTCGTCAATAAGGTCAAGCAGGTGCTTTCCGCTCCTGTGGATATTATCAACGTAATGCTCCTGCTTATCATTCAATTCCCCCGCTCCTTTCGCCCCCAGGATGTCGGAGAACCCAATGATGGTATTCAGCGGCGTCCTGAGTTCATGGCTCATGATGGTGAGGAACTCTGATTTGGCGTTGTTCGCACGCTCAGCCTCATCCCTGGCGAACTTGAGATTCCTAATCGTATTCTCAAGTTCTTCAATAAGCCGCCTGATTTCGATAACA
>JAHIHJ010000313.1 GCA_018899795.1 Methanobacteriota archaeon | reverse complement strand
GGACTTACAGCCCGCGCTCTGGGTGCAGAGGGTATGCTTCTTGATTCTGATGACAGCGGCATTGAAAAAAGCATCAGCGAAGTAACGCAAAGGTGGGGCGGGTCATTCTATGTTAAAAGGATCACGAACTGGAAGAACGAGATAAGAAAATGGAAAGAGTCGGGAGGCAAAGTGCTCCACCTTTCCATGTACGGCGTCAATCTGCCGGATGTTATCAATGATATTGTTACTGAAAATATTACTGAAAATCTTTTGATCGTCGTGGGCGCGGAAAAAGTCCCGCCTGAACTTTACGGGCTTGCTGACTGGAATGTGGCTGTAGGGAACCAGCCGCACTCCGAAGTGGCAGCGCTTGCAATAGTTCTTGACCGGCTTGCGGCATCTTCAGGCGCTGACCCCCTGAAAACACAGTTTAGCGGCGGTGAGGTTGAGATCGTCCCGAAAAGCAGGGGAAAAGAGGTCAGGGAAAAATGAATATCCTGGTGATAGGCAACAGTACCCGGAGCATAGCCTGTTCGGCAAAAAGGGCGGGACACACGGTATATTCACTCGATAATTTCTGCGATGTAGATATGCTTAACTGCGCTGATTCTGCCTTCCCCCTTAAAAATGCGTCTGAGGAAAAGATATACGAACTTGCCCGAACATTTGGGGAAATGGACGGAGTGATACTTGGTCCTGGTTTTGAGAAACTGGAATTTAAGAACGTTCTTGGAAATAGTCCCGATGTTGCAGAAAAGGTCAATGATAAATTGGATCTCGCAAGGAAGCTCCACTCCCTTGGCATACCTCATCCTGAAACCGAACCGCTTTCCAAAGCTACAGGACTCAGGTTTCCCCTTATGATCAAACCCAGATGCGGTTCAGGCGGCATGATGAACTCTGTTGTCAGGGATGATGGTGAACTTGCAGCTATCCAGGCAAGAAGCGAAACCAGCGGGTTCATAGCCCAGGAATTCGTAGAGGGCATTCCGTGCAGCGCATCGCTTATAGGGACAGGAGATGATGCCCGTGTGATAGCCCTGAATGAGCAGTTGATAGGGATACCCAGGCTGACAAGGGTGCCTTTTGCTTACTGTGGGAACGTCACGCCATTTCTCACTGATAGAAAAAACGAGATGATAGAATATTCCAGGCAGATAGCGCTTGAGTTCGGTCTTATGGGGTCAAACGGCGTCGATTTTATCCAGGCAGAAAATGGAGTAGTAATCATCGAGGTCAATCCGCGCTTCCAGGGAAGCCTGGATACAATAGAGCTTTCATGCGGGATCAATATCTTTGACTCACATGTTAGATCGTTTTCCGGCGAACTTCCTGAACCCGTGAAGCATAAGTGTTTTGCTGCCAGGAACGTCCTGTATGCTCGTAAAACTACTGTTGTCAGTGAGCGATTGTATGAATGGCTTATCAAGCGCATGAAAATGGAACGAGCTGCGGATATCCCGGAAAATGGATGGATCGTAAGAGAGGATGAACCCATCACCACACTTCTTGAAACCGGCAGGACACGGGAAATAGTATTAAATAAAGTTGAACGTTCAACGCAAGATATTATACGGATGACGGAAGTTTAATGTCATATTAAAGCTTATTTAGATAGGTGATGTTTTTTGTCTAATTTAAATGATCCTGTTATCAAAGGATATTTCATAAATCTTATCGGAGAGGAAGGTTTCAAGGTAGTTGAAAAAATGCCTGAAACTGAGGTAACTGATGAAAAGATCGCAGAGGCAACCGGCGTCCTGTTGAATATAGTACGCAGGACCCTGTTCATATTATACGAGAACAGGCTTGCTGTTTACCGCAGGGTCAGGGACACGGACAGCGGCTGGCTCACGTACCTCTGGAGGCTTGACCTTAGCACTATGGACAGCCAGCTTGTGCTTGAATCAAAGAAGATCTTAAAGAACCTCAGATCAAAACTTGAATTCGAGGACGGAAAGGTGTTCTATACCTGCAAAGCGCAGTGCAGCCGTTTCCTGTTTGAGACAGCGTCGGATCTCCTGTTCATCTGCCCGGTATGCGGTGAGGATCTGGAATACCAGGAGAACGAATCTGTGGTAAAGGCGCTGAAACAGAGGATCAATAAAATAGAAGAACTGGCTTCGAGCGCAATAGCTTGAATGAAATAGAAGCGATAGAACTGCTGGCAAAAACGGGATGCTCAGGCAGAGTTATTGAGCACTGCATGGCTGTGGCTGCATATGCGAGAGAAATTGCAGAGGATATAAGGAGTTGCGCTCTGAGAAGAGGGGAGCATGTTGATATCGATATTGAGATCGTGTATCTCGGCGGGCTGCTTCATGATATAGGCAGGTCAAGAACGCATGGGATTTTCCATGCAGTTGAAGGCGCCTGCATAGCGCGTGAGAACGGGCTTGATGAAAAACTCGTTAATATCATTGAACGGCATATTGGCGCAGGGATACCCAGGGAGGAAGCGGCAGATCTCGGTCTTCCGGTTAAAGATTATATGCCTATAACGCTTGAAGAAAAGATCGTCGCGCATGCTGATAATCTTGTGTCGGGCAAAAGAGTGGTAAGTCTGGATGAACTTGTCACTGGATTGAGAAATAAAAAAATTAACGAAAAAATAATTCTGCGCATTATCGGATTGAACGACGAAATATGCTCCATGATATGTTAACTTATGGCAACATTTCTACTCAATGCGCTTTTGATCATTTCAACGTATTCTTCTTTTAACGAGTACACAGTAGGTGTCTTATAGGACTCCTTGAAGACATGCAGAATTCCGAGTTTTGAATGGATATATCCCAGCGTCGAAGCTACCGCGCTGTAGGACACCCTGAATTTCTTATTGAGTTCCTTAAATAACATGTCCACTGTAACCTTTTTTAGTTTCAGCAATAAGTTCAATACAAGTTTCCTTATTCCATCTATGTCAAGTTCGAGGTAGACCTCAATGCGCCTCTTTATTCTAATCTTAAGTGGCTCCTTAAGTGGCTCCATCGTATCACCTTATATGAAACTTTCTTTCATTATATATATACCTTTCTGATTTATACAGTATCTCCGAATCAAAATGAGCATATTGATAGCCCACTCTCTTAATAACATTGTCTTGGATAATAACAGATGTGGATAAACTACCGAAAGACGTTCCTGATGTTCTCCCAGCCTACATGTCTTGTTACTGGGGATAAG
>JAHIHJ010000312.1 GCA_018899795.1 Methanobacteriota archaeon | reverse complement strand
TGAAGAAAAGCGGCACAGGAAAGAGTTCAGGACTAGATTAGAGAAGTTTAATATTACGTGCTGATCATTAAGGCTCAAGATGCCAACCACAGAAGAGATAAAACTCATTATTAAGAAATTCGCCCTGCAGAATGCGGTCAAGTATAACAAGACGCCGCAGGCTGGCGCTGTGATGGGTAAGGTCATGGCGCAGCCTGAACTTCGCTCGAAAGCTAAAGAAATTACTGTTCTTGTGAATGAAGTTCTAGTGGAAATCGACCAGATGACCCCGGAGGCACGCGAAGAAGAATTAAACAGGCTCGCGCCTGAACTCATTGCAGAACTGAGTGAAAAGAAGGAACCTGAAAAAGGTCTGCCTCCGCTTGATCTCGACGAGCCGCTCGTGATGAGGTTCGCTCCAAACCCGAACGGACCGCCAACGCTGGGCAGCGCCCGCGGCATCGTCGTGAACTCCGAGTACACGAAAAAATATAAAGGCAAACTTATTATCCGCTTTGATGATACAGACCCTGCGACCAAGCGTCCCATGCTTGAGGCTTACACATGGTATCTTGAGGATTGCGAATGGCTGGGGGCAAAGCCGGACGAGGTCGTAATTGCATCCGATAGGATCGAGAGATATTATGATGTCGCTGAACAATTGATAAAAAAGGGCGGAGCATATATTTGCTTCTGTGAGCAGGAGTCATTCAAAGCTTTGAAAGACGTAAAAAAGGCATGCCCGCACAGGAACGAGACGCCTGAAAAGAACCTTGGGTTCTGGAAAAAGATGCTTGCCGGGGATTATAAAGAACAGGAGGCGGTGCTGCGCATCAAGACTGATATCGCGCACAAAGACCCCGCGATCAGGGACTGGGTGTCATTCCGCATTATCAGGACGCCGCATCCCAGACATGAGGTGGGTGATAAATTCTGCGTCTGGCCGCTGCTTGATTTCGAAGGAGCGGTTGAAGATCACCTTCTGGGAACAACACTTATCATAAGGGGCAAAGACCTCATAGACAGCGAGACGCGCCAGAGATATGTTTATAAATACATGGGCTGGACGTATCCCAGAACGATGCACTGGGGACGTGTGCAGATACACGAGTTCGGGAAGCTGAGCACGAGCGCGATCAAGAAAGCGATAGCTGAAGGGACTTATACCGGCTGGGACGACCCGCGCCTGCCCACCATCAGGGCGATAAAAAGAAGAGGAATACTGCCTGAGGCGCTGCGCAAATTCATGCTTGACCTTGGGCTTGGCGAGACTGATATCAGCCTCAGTCTTGATACGCTGTATGCTGAGAACAGAAAGATAATCGACCCCATAGCGAACAGGTACTTTTTTGTCTGGGACCCAGTCGAACTGGAAATTGAGGGAGCAGAACCGAAGATCGCAAAAGCTCCTATTCATCCGACCCGCGGTGGACTCAGGGAAATCCCCGCAGGAACGAAAATATTGATCACAAGGAATGATGCGGATAGTCTCAAAGAAGGCGAGAGGCTGCGTCTTAAAGACCTTTACAATATCGAAGTGACCGGCATCTCGCCTCTGCGGGTGAAGTTCATCGGGACTGATATGGACCTTGTGAAGAAAGATAAGGCTCGGATCATCCACTGGGTCCCTCTGGATGGGCTTATAGTCAGGGTGTTATCCCCGGATGGTGAATATACAGGCATCGGAGAGCGCGGGATGGAGAAGGAACTGGATAAGGTGGTGCAGTTCGAGAGGTTCGGGTTCGTGAGGATAGACAGCGTGAGAGGGGATGAGGTCGTGGCGTATTTTACGCATAAATAATGTAGAATCGTATGCTATTCCCTGGTTGGGCAACAAGAGACTTCGCTTTGATTGGATATCATGAATAGGGTTCAATTATGAGACATAAACACTTGACGAAAATCGGTGTTTATTTCAGTCCCACAGCCTCAACCTGAAAACTGTTCTAGGCGATCTTACGAAAAACAAGTACGATCCCGATAATATTTCCTCTGTCATCCTTAATGACATTATTGCTGTCCTGGATTTGAATCTTCGTTTTGCTCTTATCTATCAGTATGGTTTGCATCCCCTTATCATCAGTCTTTTCACTCACGATATTGAAGACATCTTTCAGGGGTTTACCCTGTACCTCTTCAAAAGCCCACCCAGTCATAGACTGAGCAGTAGGATTCATGAATAGCACACAACCCTTAGGATCGGTAGCTATCACGGCATCGCTTATACTCTTGAGCGTTACGTAGAACCACTCCCTGCTTTCCTTTAATTCCCTCTCGATCTTGTTTTTATAGAGTGCGATCTCAATATTGATCTGCACTTCTCTATCTCTAAATGGTTTAATCAGGTATCCAAAAGGTTCTGTTATTTTTGCCCGTTCCATAATTTTTTCATCAGAATAGGCTGTGAGATATACCACTGGAATACCAAAACGAGATTTTATCTGGCTTGCTGCTTCAATGCCGTCCATTTTACCCTGAAGCATAATATCCATAAGCACAAGGTCTGGGGTATTCTCTTCCACATTTTTAATAGCTATTTCTCCGGAAGATGCTATTGAAGTGACATCATATCCCAGATTCTGCAGGCTCCTTCGTATGTCATCAGCAACAATGACTTCATCTTCAACGACCAATATTCGAGTTTGTACCATTATTTCACTCCTCTAAATCTAATTTGAAATTCTGTCCCATTATCTATATTCATATTCATCTTGCCCATTAGTTGATTTTCTGCCAGCATTGTAACCAAATGCAAACCCAGTGATTCGATTTTTTGCATATTCAGACTTTTCGGGATCCCTATCCCATTATCACTTATTACAAGTTCGATCATATTTTCTTCTGCCAGGCGAAGGATTATTTTAATTTCACCATTCCTGTCTCCTGGAAATGCATATTTTAAAGAGTTAGTAACAAGCTCGTTAATGATCAATCCACATGGAATGGCAGATTCAATACCTAGTGGAACGTCTTCGACATATATATTCAGCGCAATTTTACTCTTGTTGAGGCAATATGATTGAAATAGACCATTAACCATCTCATTTATATATCCTTTGAGATCGATTTTTGTAAAGTCTTTGGATAGATAAAGTTTTTCATGAATAAGTGACATCGAAATAATTCTATTTCGGCTCTCATTAAACATCTCAATAACATTTTTATCTTTACAAAAATCCGACTGAAGTCTTAACAAACTTGAAAGCACCTGCATATTGTTCTTGACCCTGTGGTGGATCTCTCTCAAAAGGACTTCTTTTTCGTGAAGAGATGATCTGATTTGCTCTTCATCCCGCTTTCGCTCAGTTATGTCACGTGAATTGAGTACCATACCCGTAACAACCAGGCCGTGAGGAAGTGTTTTGCCGATTGATTCAAGAATACGCCAGGCGCCATCTTTATGCCTGGCACGAAACTCTATTGATGATGTTGTATTTGGATTCTGGATCTTTCTAATAAAAACCTCAAAAAAACCCGGCAAATCATCCGGATGAATTAATTCCGAAATATTCTTACCGATCAGCTCCTCGGGTCTATATCCAAAAGACCTTTCAATGGAAGGGCTGAGGTAGAATATTTTTCCATTATCACTTAGGATCATAATAATATCTGATGAGTTCTCGATAAGTGAACGGAATTGCTCTTCGCTGCTGCGTAATGCTTCTGCAGCCAGCTTACGCTCGGTAATATCGGTAATTACCGCCTGCACCGCAGGATTGCCCCGATATATAAAAGGCATAGCTACCTCTTCCACGTCAATAACTTTCATATCAAGCCGGATGAACTTCTCTTCGATAAGGGGTGCTTCCTGTCCTTCATTTAGTATCACCTGGACCCGGTCATGAAAAAGTTCTCGATAATCTGGATGCACAAAATCTATGATATTTTTTCCAAGGAGTTGTTTGGGGTTTTCTGCTCCAAGAAGTCTTGCTCCAGATGTGTTCATAAAAACAATTTTTCCTTCCCTGTAAACAGCAATTGCATTTGGTGAGAGCTCTACAAGCATGCGATATCGATCTTCACTCTCCTGAAGCGCTTTCTCTACACGTTTTCGCTCGGTTATATCTCTGACTATACTCGACAATCCAATAATATTATGTTCAGAATTTAGCAAATGAGAAATTGTCATACTCACATCTATCTCGTTCCCATCCTTATGCAGATTTACAAAATCAAAACCCATAGCCATGTTGCCGGATATAACATTGTTCATAATATGGTTCATCTCAGTATGCAGTCGCGGTGGGACTACAAGCTCTGAGAACTTTTTTTCCGCTACCTCTTCTGCAGACCATCCGAAAATATTCTCAGCGCTTCGATTCCAGGAAATGATCCTGTCATCAAGGTCGGTTATTACTATGGCATCATTGGCATTATCGAACAGGTTTCTATACTTCTCCTCTGCCACATACCGCATCTTATGTTCCGCAATAGCCAGATTTTCATACGGTCTCTCTATTGATGATTTGATCATTGCTAAATAGACAAAATAGAAACCTGCGGCTTGAAGCAAATATCCTGAATAGGTATAATCGAAATATACAAGAATACTAACGGAGGTTAAGACAAAACCATATATTAAACAAATTATATTCATTTCCCCTGTTTTCCGTAGTCTTTTCAGGTAAAGGAAACTTGAATAAAATAACATAATTGAAGTAATAAGTACCAGGGAAAACCAGGTTGTAGAAAGACTGCCTTTAAGTGAATACACTTCCGGTAAACGATTTGGATAAAATAAGACGATTGTAAGGACCATTAAAGATAAAATGATCGCAAAGGCAAATATTACATATTTGCTGATAATTCCGGGAATTGAATCTTTATAAATATGCGCACTTACAAAAAATAATAAAACAGATATCGTCCATAGCATAACCCGGAAAGTTACTGCTTTTTGAATGGAATTGGGTGTGATGAAATCAGGCATATACGGATGAGAAAGCATCTGAAATAACTCAAGAAGTCCCATGACAAAGAAAGATGCACCAAGAAAAAAAGAATTATCATCCCTGCTTTTATTATATGCGAACCATGTCGTCACAAAGATGGAAAAAGACATGACAAGAGGCAAAAGCTCTGTTGAAACCTCGAAATAATCGCCCAGTAAAGGTGAAATGTTTCTAAATGGCTCAAGTATATACCCTATAATGAAGACCGAAACCATGACGATCAGCAGTTTCAAGCCATGATTTGTTTTAGCCATTCAATTCCCTCAGATCAAATTTATTCTGACCCTGTATTTCGTGACACTGTTTTTCTCAACAGTAATTATGCTTTTGTGCGGTAATAGTATTGATTGAGGTTGGCGGCATTTCCTACCTTCCATAACACTCCGATTTCTGTTTCGCCAACCTTTTCTTATCATGATTTTAATGCGATATAGATTTCACAAGATTCGTTTCCTGATGGTATGTTTTGTGACATATTATGGACTCTTTCAATTTGTTCACCGAAAGCATTCGAAATCCATATATCGTACAAGCTTTTAATAAACATACAATTATTACTGTTGATCTCGGCATCAGTTTTTACTAAAGGACAGTTGATAATTTTGCCACAAATGATATTTTCGCTAACATTTGACCATTTTGAATCCTGCTTAAGGATCACACTCATATCCTGCAAATACTTCATAAATGTCCCGGGATCCCATTCAGATATATTTTTCTTACATTTATAATTATCAATTATTTTATTACCGAATTTGGTGCCAAGCGATCTTATGAACTCTTCATTTGAAGGTACATTTTTTAGCATTTTTAAAATGTTAAGGAGATCTGTATAATAATCCGCAACAGGTTCTTCTCTTGTTTTGATATCCTCTACCATTCGTATGAGGATCTTGCCAATTTCAGGAAGCTGCTTAAGGACTATGAGATTTTCTCCAGCTGTAGAGCTGTAAGTACGTCCATTCAGATGCAATAATTCTACAAGATTATTGGCAAGCTTTCTAATAGCATCAGGATTGGAGAACCTATGATGTATTATTAAAGACTCATTATTGATATCCATATCTTCTATGAAGCCCATAGTTTTATAGAGGACCTTCAAATTTTTCAAAAAATCTTCCTGAGGGATCCGATTTATGGGGCAACCATAAAACCGCTCAATGCAGTTAGTGATTTTATATGTCATTCCTGCCCCCTGAACTTCTTCAAAAAGCTGTCTTGGTATTACTGCCATATCGTAGTTCATCTTTGCATAAAGATGTATCAGGACATTCCAGAAATCAGGTTTATTGTGTAATTCAGTAAAAACCACATCCAAGCTCCCAAAATTCTCTAAGATCTTTTTATGTATCCAACTATTTTCACCTTTTATCATGTTCATTTCTAAAGATCCATTGATATTTCGGATCTCTGAAATACCAAGTTCATACTTTTTAGCCGCTAATAAAGCAATAACAGAAGCCAGATACCTGTTCGCATGAGGATTTTTTCCATCTATTGCAAAGGTAGCGCTTTTTGGCTGGAAATTATTATCAGAATTGATCTTAATTGACATTCCCCAATATACTTCGCTTCCAAGTTCATTTAAGCGTCTTTCCAGATCAGAAAGAGATGAAAAGTTATTGCCAATGATGTTGTGAACCGTCTCTTCATCCGGAAGTCTGCCTCCTAGATTTTTCAATGCCCAGATGAGAGTTGATGACGTCAGATTCTGCTCCTTTCTTAATCCTGAAATAAGTTTTTTTACAGAATCCGGATCCTGGAATGCTACATCTGCAAGGTCGATCACCTCACGAATAACCGCACTGAGATTGCCATTGTGCTTTTGCATCAGAGGTTCAAGTTTTTTTAGATAATCCTCATTTAAAGAGATATTTTTTCTAAGAATCATGTAAATCACTTAAACCTATTTTATATAGATATATTTAGACGTACTAATGATTATAATCATAATGCTCATTTATTACTTATTTAGTTTTCCATCTATTTCCCGAAATACCTCCACACCCCCTCAGCATCCTTTCTACTAACCCCAGGCACCTTTCCTATCTCCTCCACATCAGCCTTCCTCAACTTCTCCACAGACCCAAAATACCGAAGCAGCGCCTGTTTCTTCTTCACCCCGATACCTGCGACCTTATCCAGTTCCGACTCAACGATCCTTTTCCCCCTCAATTTCCTGTGATATCCCAATGCGAACCTGTGCGCTTCATCCCGTATCCTCTGCACAAGTTTCCGTGCTGGCGAGCCTTCTGGCAGGATGACCGGCGCCTCTTTTCCTGGCAGGAAAATATATTCGAACTCCTTGGCAAGCGCCGCCACATCAAGAGACAGACCCAGGCTGCCGATTGCCGCAAGCGCGGCGTTCAACTGCCCTTTTCCCCCGTCGATCAATACAAGGTCGGGCATCCTTTTTCCTTCTTCTTTCCTTCTCGCATATGCCCGCCCCACAACTTCTCCCATCATCGCAAAATCGTCTGCGCCTTCCACTGTCTTAATTTTAAACCTCCTGTAATTCTTTTTGTCAGGCTTCCCGTTCTCAAAAGCCACAAGCGAACCCGTGGCGTCCGTGCCGCTGATGTTCGAGATATCAAAAGCCTCGATAACTGACGGCGCAGCAGGCAGAGCGAGCGCATTCTGGAGCGCCAGCAGCGCCTCATTTTTACCTTCGTGAAGCAATTCCTGCCCGAGCAGCATCCTTGCGTTCTCCTGTGCAAGGTTCATAAGCCCCTTCTCCACTGCGTTCTTCGGGGTCTTGAGCTTTGAACCCAAACCTTCGAGCCACAGCGATATGGATCCATCCGATATCTCAACCGGGATTATTAATTCCTGCGGCGGTATGGCATCAAGATAATACTGTTTGATAAAACTCGACAACATCTCATTCTCATCAGAGCCAGCCGTAGTAAGTGTAAACGTGTCCCGCCCCCGAAGTTTCCCTTCACTTACATGGAATACCTGCAGAGCCGCTTTTTCTCCTGCGATGGCATAAGCGAGCACATCCTGTTCTTTTTGACCGGGCACATTAACGCGCTGTTTTTCAGAAATTTCCTGCAGAGCATTGATCTGGTCGCGGAGGTGCGCTGCTTTCTCATATTCCTGGTCCTTTGAAAGCAGTTCCATCTCATGAGTAAGTGACTGGATCAACTGGTTATGTCTTCCTTTGAGGAGTTCGGACACATTCCTGATGATCCCGAGATATTCCTCTTTAGACACAATGCCAGCGCATGGAGCCGCGCACTGCTTTATATGATAGTTAAGACATGGCGGGCAGGGCAGCTTCTTCCTGCATCTTCTTATACCAAGCCTGGAAGCCATTTTGATGAGTTCACGCACAGCCCGGGAACCTGGATAAGGACCATAATATGCCGCCCCATCCCGCTCCCGCCTGCGGGCAATGCATATGCGAGGGTATTCATCGTTCGTTATCCTGATAAAAGGATACGCCTTATCATCCCGTAGCTTCACGTTATAGCGGGGAGCGTGTTCTTTTATGAGGTTTGATTCGAGCACCAGCGCCTCGACCTCGGTGCCTGTAACGATATACTCAAGACCATTGATATTCCGCACAAGCATCCTGGTTTTAGGGGAGTCGGACTCCCTGAAATACTGGCTCACCCTGTCCCTCAGGGATGATGCTTTTCCCACATAGATCACCCTGTTCTCCATGTCTTTCATAAGATAGACGCCCGGGGATTTTGGGAGTCTTTTAGCGTATTTGATATCTATGGTCATTTAATTATGATTTCAGATTCCGCTTTATGTGCCCATAATCATTTCGTATCCTGATAAAATTCAAGGATGAAATTAGACATATTTTTGACCGGAGTGGTAAATAATGAACCGAGACAGGCTAATAGGTCTTTGCCATAATAGCCATATTTTCAGTTTCCCTGCCGCATGCAGGGCACTTCCCCATGCCGCGTCCGAGTTCTCCTTCCGGGATACCGAGTATCGCTGCGCCAACTGCTTCTTCCATCGATAGCCCGCATTCCCGTTCGCTGCACCATGCTATCCTTGCTATACCCTCCGTGATCTTTTCTTTCACTTCTTCAAGGGTATTGCAATCTTTTATTCGTCCTTTCAATGAAATTGCAGCTTTTTCAAGCAGGTTTTCATGAATAAACCGGAAGCGATCTCTTACCTCTTCCACGATATTAGCTAGAGGAGCTGTTTCCTTTTTCCCGTTGTCTCTCCTTACGACAGTTGCCACGTTGTTTTTCAGGTCGCGCGGACCTATCTCAACGCGCACAGGCACGCCTTTCATCTCCCACCTGTAATACTTGGCTCCGGGGCGCTCATCACTT
>JAHIHJ010000037.1 GCA_018899795.1 Methanobacteriota archaeon | reverse complement strand
GTGGTCAGCAGGCTGCCCTCCGCCTTCAGGATAAAATAACGTGCGGTCAAGGATGATTTTATTCTCGATAACCTCAAGCACCTTTGCCTCGAACTCACTATCTTGCGCATGTTCGTAATACAGCTTGCGCGTGAGAGGAAGCTCAAGCGGCGGCACCTCTTCCTCCTCCTCTTCTGCCTTGCTGTGCTTCTTTGCCACAAGTGAATAGAACGTATCCGGGAGATCAACCTCAACTCCAGCTTCCTTTGCCACTTCACGCGTTATCTCAGGCGGGATGCCGTGCGTATCGTAAAGCTGGATCAATTCACCAAGAGGCATTTTCTCATTTTTTTCCTTGAAATGAAGCGCCGTTTTTTTCACGAGTTTTGTTCCACGCTCTATGGTATCAGCGTATTTTTCCTCCTCAAGCGCCACGATCTCCCTTATTGTATCGAGTCGCTCCCGAAACTCCGGGTATTCGGGGAAATTCTTTATCTGCATTTCTATGATCTCAATAAGAGGCTCCCTGATATCCAGTTCTTTCATCAGGCGAAGCGTCCTTCGAAGCACAAGCCTTGCCAGGTACCCAGCCTTCACATTGGACGGGATTATGCCGTCCCCCAGCATGAACGCAAGGCATCTTGAATGGTCTGTAATGGCATACACCGACTCCACAGGCACCATGAGCTTCTGGAGCTTCTCTACAGTTGTGCCGATGGTATCTGCCACCTTTTTCCTCAATTGAAGCAGGTTTGCCTGACCGCTGATATCCATCACGCCTGCAAAACGCGCGTTCTGCGAGAACATCCTGGCATATTCAGGATCATCTATTGAATGCTCGATGCCTGCAAGGTCCATCAGTTCATTAACTATTTTCGGGAACACTGCATCATAGATCGTAGGAGAACCTTTGGACGCCCACACGAACCTTTCAAGCCCGTATCCTGTATCAACTATGTAATTGTCCATCTTCTCATAAGTATCACCCTTGATCTCTATTGAGCCGCCTTTTACCTGCTTCAAGTCCATGAACACAAGCGTTGCAAGCTCAAGCCCCCCTACCATTACCTCAACGCTTGGACCGGCATTGCCGCCTCCAGCCCAGGGCGCCTCCTTATAAGTAACGGCGTTAAGGTCAAGACCCAGCGAGGACAGCAGGTTATCACATAGCTCTACAGTCCTGTCCTTCCAGTAAATTTCATTCCCGCGTGAGTTAAAACAGTGGTGAGCCATCATCTCAAAGGTGGTTAGATGCCTTCCGCTTCTCCCCACGGCATCAAGGTCGTCAAGCCGTATGCAGGGCTGCGAGATGGTAAGAGGGTTCGCAGGCGGTGGGACAAGTCCCGATGTCACGAATGGCTGGAAATCAGCAATGGAAGCAATCGTCAGGTAAATGTCGTCGCGCCAGCGCGCTATGACCGGGTAGCGATCAACCCGTGTATGCCCGTTCTTCTCGAAAAATGACAGGTATGCCTCGCGCATTGATGAAATATCATATTCTTTCTTGAATACAGGCGCGCCGATGAATGAGTATGAAACACATGGCGGGTCTCCGCAGAATTCTGTCTCTGCATCGCGTGTCCAGAAGTTGGTTTGGCACTTCGGGCACTTTTTTCGCACGAAGCCGTTCTCTTTGAAATAATCAAGTTGATACTCGTCCTGCATGTTATCTGGATACTAATTGTAAAGGTAATACATAATTATTCTGGAAAATCGGGATCGTAAAAAGATTTTCTAATCACATTAATCTTTAGATCAAAAGTTCAAATACGATTATATACGTGTTAGAATAGATTTATACTCTAATAATCAAAAGAATGATGCAATGGAATTAAATAGGGCACTTAACCAACATGAGATTTATACAGTGGGTCACAGCAACATTGATTTTGAAAGATTTTTGAGCATGTTGAAGGGAATAGAAATATTGATCGATGTCAGGAGTGAACCATTTAGCAAATATGTGCCACAATTTAACAGTGATAATCTGAAGAAACAACTTGAAAATGCTGGTATTAAATATATTTTTATGAAAGATAACTATGTGGGAAACATTCTGGGTGGAAGACCAAACGATAAAGATTGTTATGAAAATGGGGAGGTAGTTTACGAAAGAATAAGGAAAAAGCGATGGTATAAAGAAGGTATCTCGGCATTAATTGAATTAGCACATAAGAAAAGAATAGTGATAATGTGCAGTGAGGAAGATCCTTATAAGTGTCACAGGCATAACTTGATAACTCAGAGCTTATTGGGAGATGGGGTAATTGTGTACCATATAAGGAGTGATGGAATCAAAGAAAAAATTGAAAAGCCTGAAAAGATCATGATTCAACTCACCCTAATATGAAGATATTTACAATAGGTTTTACAAAAAAAAATGCACGAGAATTTTTTCAATTGTTGAAAATAAACAATGTTGAACAGCTTGTTGACATTAGACTTAATAATACGTCCCAGCTTGCAGGATTTACAAAACGAGACGATTTAGAATTTTTTTTAAAGGATTTATGTGGTATTACTTACCACCATTTCAACTTTCTTGCCCCAACGAAGGAAATCAGGGATATATATATTAAAGAAAAGAACTGGGAACACTATATTAAAGCCTATAATGAACTTCTCGAAAATAGAAATGTTCTGGATAAACTGGATAAATCGTTTTTTGAAAAAAGAACCTGTTTTCTTTGTACCGAACCATCTGCAAAGAATTGCCATAGAGGACTTTTAGCAGAATACCTGAAGAAGCATTGGAATGATATTGAGATAGTACATCTATGAATCCTGAAGTTGAAATCACAATAAAAGAATATTATGACATAAATGAAAAGATAAAGCTGCTTGAAAAACGGAAATCAGAGCTAAAAGAGGTTTTAAATTTAGTATTTGAATCTAAGAAAACTAATGAGCTTAAAGCGGAAAATATACTTATTTATCGGGTTAATCATCCAAGGATAAGTTGGGATGAATCTGTTATTAAATCTATTCTTGCTCCAAAAGGATTGTGGGAGTCTGTACTTGGATTTGATAATAAAAAAGTTAAGAATTTAATTACAAATCATACAATTTCAGATAAAGAGATTGAAGAGGCAAAAATTACAGTTGATACGTGGTATACTTACACCAAACAAGTACCCATTGAACAAGAGATTAAATCTTCCAGTAATAAACAATCCAATGAAGAAATCAAAGGATTAAAAAGAATCGTGATTACTGATCTGAGCAGAATGAAGGAAGATAGGGTATGCATATTTGGGTTTGATGAAAAAAGGAGACATATTAGACCTGTGATTCCACATATTGGAATAAATGAAGGGTATATTTTTGATAATGAAAACAAACAAATTATTAAACCATTTGCAGAAGTTGAATTTGATTTTATTCGTCCCTTACCTGAACCACCACATAGTGAGGATTGGGAAATAAACACCGCTTATAAACCAAAGCTGATAAGGAACTTATCTGAAAATGAAAGTAAAAGATTCTTGGAGGAGATATTAGACGAATCGCTTATTGCGATATTCGAAGAATCAATTCAAAACCATCGATATATAATAACAGGTGGAAGTAGATCCATTGGAACAATAAGAATAAAAGAAGTATTATCAGTAAATTATTCGGTAAAACAAGGCGATGACTATGAGTATCGGATAACATTCTCTGATATGAATGGGAAAGTATATAATAATCTACCGATTACGGATTGTGCCTTTAGAAAGCATTGCGATAATCAAAGATTTCAAGGTAAAAAAATAGGTCAGATCAACCATGAACTCAAAGAGATATTTAACCAGTGTGATTTATTTCTCCGAGTTGGACTTTCAAGACGTTGGCAAGGATTTTACTGGCTTTTGGTGTCTGGCGTATACTCATTCCCGGATTATATGGGAAAAGAATATGAAAATAAAGTTCAACCATTTGATATTCAAAATAATAGTTGCACACAAAAAATGGATTTTGATAAAGAAGTTGAGATTTTATCAAATGATATTATAGTCTTCCGCTAAACTTATGAAAAACAAACCGCAGATAATTGCAGATGTGTAAATATTTAATTCACATCATATTTTCTTGAGACGAAGCATTTAATCTGCGTTCATCCGCGTTTATCTGCGGTTCCTTTTCGTCAGACTCCATAGCAATCAATAACGATCATACCCTCAAATCCAGCCACAGATGAACATTTAGCAATACGAACGCATGATAGACAAAAAAGAACCAATGGATTCTAATTCTAACCTGAAATCAGGTTGCCATATCTTTTGAGATTTATTTAAACCGCAGATGAACGCAGATAAACGCAGATTTGTTGCACCGGATTTATTCATCAGTGGTTTAATTTTATCGATTGTTATGCGGAGAACTATAAT
>JAHIHJ010000311.1 GCA_018899795.1 Methanobacteriota archaeon | reverse complement strand
TGTTGAAAGAAGTGCTTGATAGCATGGGTCTGAAATTGGATATGATCACTTTATTTGATATATGGATCGGTCAGGGACGTGATCCGAATATCAATAGAGAGAGATTGATGGATTCATGGATTGCTTAAGCGAACACCCATGTAGTGATGTTAGGCTTAATCTTTTTTGGCTTGCGGACATAATCGCGGTCTATAAGCGGTCTGAGAGATTCTACATCGTCGGGATCGAGATCAAGGAATGGGATAAACGTGTCCATCAAAAAATAGCCCTGGAATATCTGGAGACATACAGGCATACCTGCGAATATTTCTACCCTGATGTTGAACTCAGGGCGAATATCATGAAAAGGATAAAGAATAACTTCAAGGTGCTCACAAATGCTGTGGATGATCCCTTCCAGCGCACCATCCTGGAATTTTAGATCATCTTAAGAGATCACGGAAAAATAACACATCCAATTTTATTCATAATGCAAGACAACAAATCTGCGTTCATCTGCGTTTATCCGCGGTTCAATTTTCAAAACACTGCCATCTTATTTTTCGGTAATATCTAAGATCTTCACTCATTGAATTAACTCAGGACGTCATCACAACCTTACCCGACTCACCCGACTTCATAACCTCAAATCAGTTCTCGAATTCATCCAGCCTTAATATATTTCATTTCTTCCATCATCCTTCCCACTCGAAACAGTAAATAGCCATCACAGCATATAATAAAAAATCATGCCCAAGATCCACATCCTCGACGAAGCCACTGTAAACAAGATAGCAGCAGGCGAAGTCATCGAGCGCCCTGCATCAGTGGTCAAGGAACTCATCGAGAACAGCATAGACGCAGGCGCTACAGACATCAGGATAGAGGTCGAAAGAGGCGGAAAGAAGCTCATCCGCATCATAGACAACGGCTGCGGAATGGACAGGGAAGACGCCGCGCTGTCCTTCGTTAAGCATTCCACAAGCAAGATCCACAGGCTTGAAGACATCGAGAACGTATTGACCATGGGATTCAGGGGAGAAGCGTTATCCTCCATATGCGCCGTTGCAAAGGTAGAACTTGTCACAAAAACAAAAGAAGGGCTTGCAGGCACGAAGGTCGCAGTCCACGGAGGCAAATTGATGGGCGTAAGCGATGCTGGCGCGCCCGATGGAACAACCATCACGGTCGAAGAGCTTTTTTTCAACACCCCTGCAAGGAAGAAATACCTGAAATCCGACAGCACAGAGCTTGCACACATCGTAGATGCGGTGACAAAGAACGCTCTCGGTCACAATGACGTGAGCTTTACCATGCTCCATAACGGAAAAGAACTCGTTCGCTCACCCGCATCCCCCATCCAGGAAACAATACTACATATCTACGGGCAGGAAGTGGCAAGAGCTATGCTGCCTTTAAATTTCAGCTCTCGTTTCGCAACGGTCACTGGAGCTGTTTCAAAACCCGCGATCACACGGGGAAGCATGGACGCCCAGTCATTTTATATCAACAGCAGGAACGTGACATCAAGAGCTCTGGGCTTTGCTCTGCGAAGAGGATATGGCACTCTCATACCCCAGGGGCGTTTTCCTGTTGCGGTCTTAAAAATATCCGTGGATACAAAAGAAGTAGACGTTAATGTGCATCCCACCAAGAACCAGGTGCGTCTGAGCCATGAATGGGAGATATCAGAAGCTGTTACAATGGCAGTAAGCGACGCGCTTTCAAACAAGGACCTTACGCCTCCGGTAAAGACAGCACAATCACTGCTATATGAGCAAGTAGAAAGTCCGACCATGATCCGGGAAAAAGACTCGCAGTTCCGGGCGCCTTTTAAGGACACAGAACGAAGGCTGCGGCGCACTGAAATGGGCGCAGGTGAGAAAGACGATACCGAAAAACCGCATGTAAAGGTACTGGGACAGGTGGACGCCCTGTATGTCATCGCAGAGACAAAAGATGGGCTCATGATAATAGACCAGCACGCAGCCCATGAGCGCATACTTTTCGAACAGGTCAGGGATTCAAAGCGCTCGGATTCTCAGGAGCTTATCGTCCCCATTAACCTTGAACTGAACCAAAAAGAGCAGGTACTGATGAAAGAATGCATCCCGCATCTTGAGGAGTTCGGCTTTCGGATATCTGAATTCGGACCTGATGCATTCGCAGTAACCGCAGTCCCCCTCATGCTGGGAAATCTGGAAGATCCGGGGCTTGTTCATGACATCATCACAGACATACTTTCAGAAGGCAGGATAAAAGACGAGACTGGCATATTCGAGCGCGTTACAAAGAGTATCGCATGCAGGGGAGCTATAAAGGCAGGAGCTGACTGTTCGAATGAACAGATGGAGCGACTCATAGATCAGCTTTTCCTGACAGAGAATCCCTATACCTGCCCTCACGGCAGACCTACTATGGTATCTTTTAACAGGGAAGAACTGGATAAGTTATTCAGGAGAGGATGAAAATGATCGACCCTGTCAACAATTTCCTGATACCTGACGAATGGGTAAAGCTGGCAAAGATGCCAACCAGCGACCTATTCGCATGTATAACGAGCGGACGTTATGTCCTCCTTTCTGACGGTTCGCTGCAGAGGCGCGGCTATACCACAGGAACTACTGCGGCAGCGGCTGCCAAGGCGTCAGTGCTATCCCTAAAAAAGAGCTGCTCAGAAGTCTCTGTACCCACGCCAGCCGGTCTTCGCGCCCTCCTGCCGGTTACGGCAGGGAATGGGAAAGCTTCTGCCATAAAAGATCCGGGCGACCATGCTTCCGACGCTACCGGAGGTATGGAGATCACAGCAGAGGCACAGGAACATGATATTATCGTGATAAAAGCAGGAGCAGGCATTGGTACGAAAAAAGGCATACCAGCGATAAACCCATCACCCATGCGGCAGATTGAGGAAGCGATAAAAGAAGCGCTTGCTGAAACAGGATTAAGAGGAGCGCATGTCACTATTTCAGTCCCGAATGGAGAAGAGATCGCAAAAAAGACGCTTAACGCGCAGGTGGGCATTACCGGCGGGATATCAATTCTTGGCACAACGGGTTTCGTTGAGCCCTGGAATGAACATCTGGGAGAGATGAAAGAAGAACTTATCAGGCATGCGGACAGGCTCATCCTCACTACAGGAAGGCAAGGCGTGAGGTTCTCGAACTTGCTTTTCCCGGGCTACACTGTCATTCTTATCGGAAGCGATATTTCAAGGGGTATTTATGCAGCGAAAGAAAAGGCTGACGTGATAATATCCGGACTTTCGGGTTTAATACTCAAATGGTCTTATCCTGCCATCCTGAAAGATAGCGGTTACCTGACAGTGCAGGAAATGATAGATAGTTCTCCTGATAATTCCCTTATAGACAGGGCGCTTGAGAAAGCGGTTGCATTGTCTCGCAGAAGAGTCGTGCTTTTAAACAGGGACGGGACCATACTCCGTGACAGCCAGAATTGCACTGCGGTGAAAAGCGCGCATACGCGTAATTTGGGTACACGCGGACGAGACATAAATGGAGGCAATATATGAAAATAGTAGGCGTAGGCGCCGGACCGAACCTCCTGACACAGGAAGCGGCATCCGCGATCCATGACGCAAGAATAATATTCGGCTCAAGAAGGGCGATAGAACTGGCAAAGGAGCATATTAAATGCGAAGCCCGTGAAATTGAGGATTATACACTGAATTCCCTGCCGAACGACGCGGTCGTACTTTCCACAGGTGACCCAATGCTTTCAGGGCTCGGGAAATTCGCAAAAAAAGGAGATGTCGTCATCCCCGGAATATCATCGCTGCAGCTAGCATGTTCCCGCATCCACCTCGATATTGAGGGACTGGCGGTCATAACCGCACATTCAAGGGACATAGAAACTGTAAAAGACCGTTTGATACGGGAGCTGGAGGGAGGAAAGAACGTGTTCCTCCTTCCCGATGCCGCTTTCGGGGTGGATGAAATAACGTTTCTCCTTAAACTCAGGGGTCTTTCAAGGCGGATATGGGTTTTCCAGAGGCTTGCTTATCCTGATGAACGCATCATCGCAGGTACGACGGATATGCCACCGATTGTTGATTCTGAGATGTACTGCATTATGATCACTAACTTACACTAACTCTTTTCTTCCCTTGGTATCACTACCTTCTTGATATCATGCCATGTAAAAAAAACAGGGGATGAACCGTCCAGCGGCTCAAAAAAAACACCTATTGAATCTGCATGCCTGAGGATGCCTGTATGAGTATTTCCTGCGTCAGTATGCAATTGCACTTTCTTATTCACGAACACACCGAGAAATACACTTGTTGGCTTTTCTTTTTGAGCGGTGATCCGTTTGTTGCCGT
>JAHIHJ010000310.1 GCA_018899795.1 Methanobacteriota archaeon | reverse complement strand
ATCGCCATGGGGATAAAAGGGACTGACGCTGCAAAGGATATTTCTCATATTGTGCTGGCGGATGACAACTTCGCAAGCATTGTTGCAGGCGTTGAAGAGGGAAGAGGAATAAGGGATAATATTAAAAAAGCCATCTATTTCCTGCTCTCAACGAACTTCGGGGAGATTTTAACCCTCATCCTGATCCTTTCACTTTTCGCACGTTTGGATGAGCCGCCGCTTGCAGCAGTCCAGATACTCTGGATCAACATGGTTACTGATGGAGTGATTGTTATTCCACTGATCACAGAGCCAAAAGAAAAAGGTATAATGAGAAGACCTCCCGCGCCTTCAGACGAGCCATTCATCACAAAATGGATGATGCCGAGGATAGCGCTTGGCGCTCTTGTTATGGGTGTCGGTTCGATACTCATTTTTGATTATTATCTGATTACAAGCACAGAGGAGCATGCCAGAGCAGTGTTATTCACAACTCTTGTGGTCTTCCAGTGGTTCAATGCCCTGAACGCGAGGTCGTTTGCAAGCTCCATATTCGGTATGAATCCGCTGTCAAATAAAAAACTACTGATCGGTCTCGGGTTAGGAGTAATTCTTCAGATAGCTGCTATTTATTCTCCGTTTATGCAGCCATTTCTGAAGACCGTGCCTCTTGGAATTATGGATTGGATAAATATTATTGCAGTTTGCAGTTCGGTCATATTAGCGGTTGAACTCTACAAATATGCTGTTAACCGCAATGGATTTATTCGATAGCCATGATATTATCATATATGGACAAGCAGGAGTGCATAAATGCAATCAGCGCCTTCGGAGCAGGCGGGTTTTTGGAGAGATACAAACAAGAGCTTATTGAGGAGCTAAAATCTGCAAAGCGAAAGCTGGTATGGATTCACGGCGCAGGCTGCTCAGGCTGCACAATGTCCTTTGTGAACTGCGACCATGAGCTTCTTGGCACAATGCTCAGGAATGAATGCATAATATACCACAAAACGCTTCTTGAGCAGAGCGGATTTTTCTTAGGAGGTATGCCTGTACGCACTCCAGAACTAAATATCGAATACTATCTTGATGATATCGAGAAAACAGGGGGCTATGTGCTCGTGGTGGAAGGCGCGCTTGTGGAAGGACCTGATAATAGTGGAAAGTACTGCCTGATAGGCGGTGAAACCGTAAAGGAAAGGATAGTTAAAGCAGCAAATAAGGCTAAAGTTATAATCCCCCTTGGCACATGCGCCTCCTGCGGCGGCGTACCTGGCGACAGGCGCTCTGAAAGCGTAGTAAAGGATTTTCCCGGACTTGTATTCAGAGGTGTATCTGATAGAAGGATAATCCTCAAGGAGCACGGTATAACCAAACCTGTTGTTGACCTTCCGGGATGCCCACCCAAACCCGAGCATATCCTGGCGTTGTTAGCGCTTCTGCTCCTTGATAAGCTACAATTCCCTGAAGATTCATATATGCTTGATAAATATCTAAGGTTCAAAATGATAAAAGGGGGCTAAATGGAAATCATTCTTGACCCAATCTCACGAGTTGAGGGGCACATGCGCGTTCTTCTTAAGACGGAGAAAGGCATTGTTAAGGAGGCAAGATGTTCAAGCACACTATTCAGAGGTTTTGAGAAAGTCCTTGTTAATCAGGAACCAAGGAAAGCAGCTTGCTCTACTACAAGAATATGCGGATTCTGTCCAACATCTCATGCTTTTGCAGGCGCGGGGGCGCTTGACCAGTTGCATGGCGTGACTTCCTTACCTTCTGACGCCCTGCTTGCAAGGAACATAATCCAGGGCTTTGACTTTATCTCCAACCATATTACGCATTTATACATGCTCTGGTTTCCCGATCTTGTTAACCCGGCATACAGCGGCATTATTGAAAAGAATCTCTGGGATGAACTCATCCTGAGATTTCCACCGCCTGCGTACAGAATTCACAACCGACATATTCAACCTGGAAAATCATATCTTAAGACGCTGCAAGCGAGAAAGATGGGGCAGGAGGCTATCCGTGAACTTGCGGGAGGTGAAATCAGACCCTTTCCGGGAGGAATTGACATCAAACCCGGGGAAAACTGCGCAAGCATTCTGAAAGAGAGACACAACAAAATAATGACCTGCTTATCTTCCATGCTCGGCATACCGTGGAAAGAGTGGATTGAAAACACATACCTCACAAATCCCAGGAGCGCAGTAAGGTATCTTCTTGATCTTAATAAAAAGGATTTTTTTACGATGGGAGATATTGGGCTTTTTGCAGTTATAGGCGCTGAACTGGCTGGAAGGGATGACAACCTTATGCTCGATAAATGCGGATGCCATGAGGAGAATTTCCTGTCCTCTGGCGCTTTCAATGAAAATGGAAAGATGAT
>JAHIHJ010000309.1 GCA_018899795.1 Methanobacteriota archaeon | reverse complement strand
TTCTATCGCGAAGAGGGAACCTCCCAGCGGCGCTCTGAATATGCTACCTATGCCTGCCGCCATCCCGCAGATGACCATTATCCTCCTGTCGCGGTCGCTCAGTTTCATGAAAGAAGCCAGTGCCGAGCCAAATCCTGCTCCGATCTGAGCTATCGGACCCTCCCTTCCTGCGCTGCCGCCTGAGCCTATGGTTATTACAGACGTAATTGCTTTAATGACAGGCACCCTCTTCCTGATAAAACCCCTTTTATTGTTATAAGCGTCTATTACGGCATCAGTTCCATGTCCCTCAGCTTCAGGGGCGAATGTATATATTATGATTCCTGCAATCAATCCGCCTGCAGCTGGCAGTATGAGGAGCAGCCATATATTGGGGCTGGCCTGTGGAATTGTAAATGGAGACAATTCGCCTGATGGCGAAGGAGGATAATATCCGCTAATTCCGCCGAATATATAATGTGAAAAAGCGCTTATTCCCATATAAAAAAGAACAGCGGCAAAACCTGAAACGATCCCGATGACAATACCGAACAGTGTCCACCGCTGGATTTGTTTCAGATTTATTTCTTTTATAACTTCACGAATTTTCAAGTTGACCAGTGCGATTCAATTAAACTCATGATATTTAGAATTATCCGAATATAAAAAATTTTGTGTAATCACGAAAAAATTTATATAAAAAGTAAATTTTTTATAAAAGTATTATATAAACCATTAACTTTAAATAAGGTGTCCTATATAACCAAATTAATAAGTTTCAGAAAAATCAATACTTGGCGTATCTGGTTTTTTTAAATTGTTGATCAAGGAGACAAATTTTTGATAAAATACGCGAACGAGGTGAATATTTTTGCTTAATAAACAAAATGAACTCATGGGGAAGATCAGTTCGAGTGCCCAGCTTTCTAACTGGAAAGACTGGAAGTGGCAGTTAAAACATAGGATACGCGACATCTCCACTTTTGAAAGATTGACCGGCATTAGATTTGAAACAGATGAAAGAAAGCTAATTGAAAAAACCATTGAAAAGTTCCCCCTCTCGATTACACCATATTATTTATCCCTGATAGATACGGATGACTATAAGAACGACCCTTTTTTTAAACAGTCTTTTCCATCGCCCATGGAGTTGATCGTTGAAAAATATGAAATGAGTGACCCCCTGGCTGAAGATAAAGACAGTCCTGTCCCCGGAATTACCCATCGGTATCCTGACAGGGTACTGTTCCATATTAGTAATGTCTGCTCCATGTACTGCAGGCATTGTACGCGAAAAAGAAAAGTCGGCGATGTTGAATCAGTCCCTACAAAAGATGAGATCAGCAAGGGGATAGAGTATATCAAAAATACCCCGGCTGTCAGGGATGTCCTGCTATCAGGTGGCGACCCTTTTATGCTTTCGGATGAGTACCTTGACTGGATACTCACTGAACTGCGTAACATCCCTCACGTCGAAGTAATACGCATCGGAACAAGAATGCCTGTGGTATTGCCATATCGCATAACCGATGATCTGGTGGCAGTATTGAAGAAACACCACCCGATATGGGTGAATACGCATTTCAATCATCCCAGGGCGATCACAGCATCCTCGATAGAAGCGCTCAGGAAGCTTGCAGATGCGGGAATACCTCTTGGCAACCAGTCAGTGCTGCTTGCCGGTGTGAATGACTGTCCGAGGATAATGAAAAAACTCGTACATAAGCTTGTCCAGAACAGGGTAAGACCTTATTATCTGTACCAGTGCGATATGTCAGAGGGATTATCACATTTCCGTACACCTGTTGGAAAAGGTATCGAGATCATGGAAAGCCTGATCGGGCACACAAGCGGTTTCGCGGTACCGACATATGTGATCGACGCTCCTGGCGGCGGTGGAAAAATTCCCATAATGCCGAATTACCTGATTTCATGGTCCACGAATAAAGTAATACTGAGAAATTATGAAGGGGTTATTACAACTTACAGGGAACCTGATAGTTATGAACGGATATTTTGTGACAGGAACTGCGAGGATTGTAAACTCCAGCTTAAACTCGAAGGCGCAGAAGAAATAAAAGCACTGGGCGTTGAGAAACTCCTGTGCGATTACGATGATACGATATCCTTAACCCCTGAAAATACTGACAGATTTAACAGAAGAGCAGATATAAAAAATAATGAATGACGCAATTGAAACTATCGGCAGCTCCATTTTGCACCACGGGAAATATAACGACCGCATCTATCTCTTGAAACTCTCAAGACACGATTTCCCTGGCATCCTGGATGAACTCGATGAACTTGCTTCAAAAGAAAAGTATTCTAAAATAATCGCTAAAGTTCCATCCTATGCAAAGGATGGATTCACTGAGTATGGTTATTCGGTTGAAGCTTCTATCCCCGGATTCTACAATGCCAATGAGGATGTATATTTCATGGGGAAATATTTTACAGTATCAAGAAGGCAAAGCTGCGACCCTGAAAAGATAAGAGAAATATTAAATGCAGCCGCGGCAAAATCTGATGAAAGAGGCGCGTCGGAGTTGCCAACCCGCTTCTATTACAAAAAATGCGACACTTCCGATATCCATCAAATAGCAGAGGTTTACAGGACTGTTTTTGAAACGTATCCGTTCCCGATACATGACCCTGAATACATCAGGAAAACCATGGATGAGAATTTCATTTATTTCAGTATCCGGGAAAATAATAAGATCGTGGCTCTGGCATCGACTGAAATGGATGTTGTTTCTCAAAATGTTGAGATGACTGATTTCGCCACACTTCCTGAATATCAGGGGTTTGGTTTTGCTGTTTACCTTCTGCAAAAGATGGAGAACGAAATGCATAAAAGAAATATCAGGACTGCTTATACTATCGCAAGGGCTTTTTCCTGCGGCATTAATATGATCTTTGCAAAAATGGGATACAGGTACAGCGGGACACTTGTGAACAATACCAATATTTCAGGGAACTTTGAGAGCATGAACGTATGGTATAAGGTCATTTCATTGGTCATCGGTTAAGGAGTTTGACAGAGTCGGTATGTATTATTTTCCAAAATTTGATTACCTTCATTTTTGAAATAAAATGTGAGGGTATATCGGTTTTGAAATATATCATATCACTTTTTTTAATATATATCAATTATACCGTAATGTTTATATGTGGTTAGTTCTGTTACCTAATTCAGGCAAATGATAACTATTTCAGGAGTATTGGATCAAAATTTATTTGGAGTTTCTATTGGAAAACTCATAATATTTTTTATAATCATACTTTTGACTTTTATTATAAGAACTATTGTTTTGTATATTCTGGAAAAAAAGATCCCGCTTCTTACAAAAAAGACAAAGACTGAAATTGACGACCTGATCATAAATGCAATAAAGAACCCGCTTAGCTATTTCATACTGCTTCAGGGATTCTATATTGCTATAATCTCTCTGCAATTGCCCGAAACGGTAAGCCAATTTGGCGTTGCAGTTCCTGATATAGTACATTACATCTATATTCTTGCGATCTCGTTCATAGCGCTTTATTTCGTCTTCAAACTCATTGACATCCTGGGGTATTACCTTCATAAGGAAGCAAAAAAAAGCAAGAGCTCGCTTGACGACCAGCTTGTTCCATTAGTTATCAGAAGTCTTCGCATACTTGTATTAATGCTGGGGATATTGTTCATTCTTGAGAATTTCGGCTATGATATCACATCCCTGCTTGCAGGACTTGGTCTTGGGGGTCTTGCGTTCGCTCTTGCGGCACAGGATACTGTGAGCAACATATTTGGTTCTATTACTGTATTCTCAGACAAATCTTTCCAGCTTGGCGACTGGATAAGTATAGGGGATGTTGAGGGTACGGTAGAAGATATAGGCTTCAGGTCAACACGCATTCGCAGGTTCGATCAGGCACTTGTCACAGTACCCAACAGCCAGTTCATCAAGGGCGGGGTAGTGAATTATTCTGCAAGGAAAAAGCGCAGGATAGAATTTTACCTTGGGGTTACCTACGGCACTTCTGTAAGAAAAATAAAGGAGGTGGTAGAGGGCATAAAAAAGATTATTGAAGAGGATGATAAATTTGATCATTCATTCTATATGGTAAAATTCACGGATTTCGGGGCGTATTCCTTGAACATATATGTCTACTGCTTTACAAAAACGACAGTATGGGCAGATTTCCTGACGGTCAAGGGAGAATTAAATTTAAAGATCATGGAACTGGTTGAAGAACTTGGTGTTGAGATAGCTTTCCCATCACAGACGATATATCTGAAAGACTCAGGAAAGACCCCTGAAAGTCCCCGGAATTAATTCCGGGGAATGAATATATCTTGGGGAAATCTAATATGAGACGGTTAAGGCTATGATGAAAGAATTAATGGAATACGACAAAACAAAACTGATAGAAACATTATGGGAATGCGACCCCGAAATCCACAATATCCTCAGTTCAAGCGATACGCTGCAGGACGCACGGAACAGGCTGTTCGATCATCTGAACGACATCGAGAGGCATCTTTATAATATTTATTCGGATAAATATTTTAAGGATTT
>JAHIHJ010000308.1 GCA_018899795.1 Methanobacteriota archaeon | reverse complement strand
CAAGTGGTATTGAAATGACTTCAAGTTTACAGATATTGTCTTATATTAGCATACTTGGTGCAGCAGCTGGTATATTGGCAATAAGTTATGCTGTGTTTAACATATTACCTTTTCCGTTGGAAGTTTTTAAAACCTATCTCGCAATACTCTTAATTTTGATCATGATTTTCATTATAATAATTTTAATTGGAACAGATTATTTAAGAAAAAAGTTTTATGCCAGTTATGGCCTTATTAGGAGAATACGACGTAAACCGAAATAGAAATAAAATGGATGGAATTTAAAGACCATGATAAAATTGATTGTTTGTGACATTGAAGGTTGTTTAACTCCTGGAAAAGGCAAACCTCTTAATTTGGATGCTTTAAAAGCAATCAGGCAGTATAACCGCGAATCAAAAAAACAAAAACAAGTTCCACCAATAACATTATGCACCGGAAGATCACTTCCATATGTGGAAGCAATGATGCAGGCAATAGAAGGGTATATACCCGCTATAAGTGAAAACGGTGCATGCCTTTATTATCCTGCAGAGGATGATTATCAATTACATCCTCTAATAACTCCACAAACAAAAAAACAGATGGCAGAGGCGAAAAACATAATCCATGAAGAAATAATTACTAACTTCAAAGCGAAGTTTGAGTGGGGTAAAGATTTCGTCATAAGCATTAACCCCCCACAAAATATATTAATAAATGATTTTTTTAAAATCGTCCAAGATATTTTAGAAAGACATAGTATTGATGTGAATATTACCCATTCGGCAAGTGCTATAGATATAACACCAAAAGGTATTGATAAGTTCACAGGCCTTCAATTTCTGTTGGAAAAACTGCAAATGGGTCCGGAAGAAATTGCAGGGATTGGAGATACTAAAGGAGATTTTCCTGTTTTGAAAAATGTAGGATTTTCAGCAGCACCGAATAATGCTACCAATGAAGTCAAACAAATAGTAAATTATGTATCAGATTATGAGAATGGAGATGGCGTTGTTGATATAATCAAACATTGCATTTTACTAAATCAAAAGTAGCGTAAAAACTAATTTTTGGAAGATATTATCTCATCAATTCCTTTTTCGATAGAATATTCTGTTTGGTATCCAATACTCTTAATTTTTCTTGTATCTGCTAACGTCCGGTCAACATAATTCTTTATCGGCATTTCAATATATGTTGGCTTTATATTCGTATTCAATTTGTCATTCAAGACCTGTATAATATCATTAAAGCTATACGAAATTCCTGTTCCAACATTATATATTTCGTGTTCTATTTCTAAGTTCATTATTAGTATTAAAGCTCTAACTACATCTTTTACAAACACAAAGTCACGCGACTGTGTTCCATCACCATAAATAATTGGAGATTTACCTTTTTTCATCTCCCATAAAAATTGAGATACCATGTTAGCATAGTTGCCTTTTGCTTTTTCATGCGGCCCATAAACAGAAAAAAATCTCAAACCAGCTGATTTTACTCCATAAAGAACATTATAAAGTTTTGCTATTCTTTCAATACAAAATCTTGCTTCAGTATAATAATCCGTTACTCTTATTTCCATATTTTCAATATGTGGAGGTTGATTCCCATTATAAAGTGATGAAGAAGATGCAAAAATGACCTTTTTAGCTTTAACTTTCTTTGCATACTCAAAAACACTAATAGTCCCGTTGATAGCTTCTCCGACAAGGAGAGGATTTTGCTTATACATTGGAGAAGAAGATGGTATACCCAAATGAAAAATAATATCTACCACGGGGAGTTTAAGATTGGAAATATTATTGCAGGAATCTTTGATAATTTCAATTTTATTTTTTACTTCTTTAAGATTTTCTAAACTCCCACTATGAAGATTATCTAATATTACTACACTATTTTCTCTAACAAGTTCTCCGACTAAATTTGATCCTATGAAACCAGCTCCACCAGTTACTAATATTTTCATATTGTTATCCTCTCAATGAAACAACCTTTTACAGTTTATCCCTAAAGATATATCTTTCGACAAAAACATTAAGCAATAGATCATCTAATAAGTGTTTAAAAATCAATGAATAATAGAAATTATTAAAGGTAATATGAAAGTTATCATACCGGCTGCAGGTGCAGGCAAGCGCTTGTTCCCGCATACGTATACAAAACCAAAACCAATGGTGTATATCGCAGGAAAACCCATAATAGGACATATACTGGACAGGATAAAGGACGTGAAGCCCGATGAGATAATAATGGTAGTGGGTTACAAGAAAGAGCAGATCATGTCATATGTGGATAAGAATTATTCAAATATTTTCAATATAAAATATAT
Source organism: Methanobacteriota archaeon (assembly GCA_018899795.1). The sequence goes on along the minus strand of JAHIHJ010000308.1, from coordinate 4,126 downwards.
CGACCAGCAGGAACAGCTGGGACTCGGTCATTCCATTTATGTTGCAAGGGATGAGATAGGCGACTCGGAAATAATGATAGCTCTGGGTGATATGATATTCAAAGCCGGGTATTCAGAGTTTTACGATCATCATACAAATAACGGCGACTGTTCAGGCTCTATTGGTGTGCGTGAAGTAGACGATCCTAAAAAATACGGTATTGTGGAACTCGAAGGAAAATATATCAGGAAACTGGAGGAAAAACCCTCCCGCCCGCGTTCGAAACTGGGTATAGCAGGCGTATATTTCATCAGGGAAACAAAGCCCCTCCTCTCTATACTTGAGGAAATGATAAATAAAGATACGCGTACGCGCGGGGAATACCAGCTCACGGATGCACTGCAGGAGATGGTGAACAGGGGTCACAGGCTAAAGACATTCCCGGTCTCAAGCTGGTACGATTGCGGGCATCATGAATCACTTCTTGAGACTAACCGTGTGCTTCTGGATGAGAAAGAAGATATAGACCACGTATATGAGATAAAAGATTCAGTTGTTATACAGCCCGTGGCTATTGGGGACAACGTAAAGATCATTAATTCAGTGGTGGGACCGCATGCGTCCATAGCAAGTGATACGATCATCGAGAGCAGCATAATCTCGGACAGCGTGATAGGTTCGCGTTCCCATATATCAAAAGCCAATCTACAGAGATCTATAGTTGGAGATGACGCAAGTGTGCACGGGAAACATAATTCCCTCAATATAGGGGATTCGTCTTCAATAGAATTCTGAAGGTAAATATGATCTGGTGCATATGAAGAATAGAAAAATGATCATTCCCGCAATAATTGCACGAACGCAAAAAGAATTAGATGAACATTTAAGAAACGTTGAAGGTTATTCAGAATTAGTTCAACTTGACATCATGGATGGAACTTTTGTTCCAAATAATTCCCTTTATTTCGATTTTGATGTATCAGGGAGAAATATCTGTTTCGAAGCCCATTTAATGATCACTGATCCAGTGGGATGGATTGAAAAAAACTGGTGGAAGGTTGATACTATCATTGTTCATTTTGAATCATGTCAAAACCCTGAGGATATTATAAGGTTTGTAAAAAACAAAGGTAAAAAAATTGGGTTTGCAATCAATCCTGAGACGGCAGTTCATAATGTAAAACCTTATCTGGATGACATCGACCAATTGTTGATAATGACCGTTAATCCTGGATCCTACGGAGGCAAATTCCTCCCTGGAACCCTCAGTAAAATAAGTGAGGCAAGAAAGTTAAAACCTAACCTGGATATCGAGGTTGACGGCGGCGTTACGCCTGATACGATCAAATTAATAAATGATGCAGGAGCAAATATGTTCGTCTCAGGATCATATATATTAAAATCCGATGGCGTTAAAGAAGCTATCGATTCATTAAAAAAGCTGATACAGTAAGATATATGAAGATTTGAAAGGTATAGAGTTGATACAATGAAGGATTTGAAATCTGACGAGATCAGGAAATTAAAAGAGAAAGCAACTGTTATCCGCAGACATGTAATAAAAATGGTACATTGTGCCGGTTCAGGTCATCCGGGTGGTTCCTTATCATGCACAGATATTCTTGTGGTATTATATTTCCATGTGATGAAACATGATCCGCAAAAAAAAGACGCCGAACGTGACAGGTTCATTTTATCAAAAGGACATGCAGCCCCCGCATTATATGCCACGTTGGCTGAAAGTGGTTATTTCCCAATTAGCAAATTGGAATCGTTGAGGAAGAACGAAGGATACCTTCAGGGGCATCCCGATTCAAGCATATCAGGCGTTGAAGTTTCATCCGGTTCATTAGGGCAGGGCCTCTCAGCAGCGAATGGGATTGCTCTTGCTGCCAGGTTGGATGAGAAATCATCAAAGGTCTTTGTGTTGTTGGGTGATGGAGAGTGCGATGAAGGACAAATATGGGAAGCCGCTATGCTTTCTGCCCATTATAAACTGGATAATTTAGTTGCAATAGTTGACCGGAATGGGCTTCAAATAGACGGGCAAACAGAACAAATAATGTGTCTTGAACCTTTTTCAAAGAAATGGGAATCGTTTGGCTGGCATGTCATTGAAATAGACGGAAATAATATTGAAGAAATTATAAAGGCTTTTAAAGAAACTGAAAATATTATTGGAAAGCCAACCGTGATAATTGCAAATACATTTAAAGGAAAAGGGGTCTCATTTATGGAAGGGAAATGCGCTTTCCACGGCAAAGCCCCGACAGATGAAGAAATGATAAGAGCTCTGGAGGAATTGAAATAATGGATAATCTCCTGTCTACAAGAGAAGCATGTGGGCTAACCCTTCTGAATATGGGTCACAAAGAAAAGGATATCGTTGTTCTGGATGCTGACCTTTCGGGTTCTACACAAACAAAAAAATTTGCTGACAAATTCCCCAACAGGTTCTTTAACGTTGGCTGTGCAGAACAAAATTTGATAGGAACAGCGGCAGGATTAGCTATTGGCGGGAAGACTGCCTTTGCGGGTACATTCGCCATGTTCTTGATGCGCGGCTGGGAACAGATAAGGAACACTGTTGCACATGATAACCTGAATGTAAAATTATTGGGAAGTCATTCCGGTTTAACCGATTCAAAAGATGGCGGTTCTCACCAATGTCTTGAGGATATTGCACTAATGCGCTGTTTGCCGAATATGAGTATATTGAATCCGGTAGATGCTATTGAAGCCGAGAAAATTGTAATCAATGAGGTATATCGTAAAGGTCCTTCATATATCCGGATGAATAGATCAAGTACACCGGCTGTCAATACTGATGATTATAATTTTGAATTCGGTAAAGCAGTTGAAATCCGGGAAGGAGATGACCTGACAATAATTGCAACAGGTACTATGGTATCAGAGGCAATCAAAGCATCGGAAACGCTAAAAAAAGAGAACATTAATACACGAGTATTAAATGTGCATACGATCAAACCGATAGATAAGAGCAGCATTATCAAATCTGCAAAAGAGACCGGACACATAATAACGATAGAGGAACACAATATTTATGGTGGCTTAGGCAGCGCTGTTGCCGGGATCATTGTTGAAAATTATCCTGTACCGATGAAGATAATGGGGGTAAATGACAGATTTGGAGAGTCAGGTGAATATAACTATTTGATAAATAAATTCGGGTTGAATGATGTTGAAATATTAAAAAATGCAAAAAAACTTATTGGTGATATAAAATGAAGATTTTTATTGATACAGCAAATATTGAAGAAATCGGGACGGCTAATGAATGGGGAGTTATTGATGGTGTAACTACAAATCCAACGCTTGTCGCAAAAGAGGGAAAGGATTTTAAGTCTATCGTAAATCAGATCCTGAGCATAGTTGATGGTCCAATAAGCGTAGAAGTCATAAGTACTGATTCAACAGGAATGGTTAAAGAAGCGCTTGATATGGCGAAGTGGTCGAAAAATATCGTGATAAAGATACCAATGATCCCTGAGGGATTAAAGGCTGTCAAGATATTAAATGAAAAAGGTATTAAGACCAATGTTACGCTGGTCTTTTCAGTTAACCAGGGAATATTGGCTGCCAAGGCGGGAGCGACTTATGTAAGTCCATTTATTGGAAGATTGGATGATATCGGGCATGATGGGATGCAAATAATACGAGATCTGGTGCAGATATATGAGAATGAGAAATATGGTTTTAAAACGGAAATTATCGTAGCAAGCGTCAGGCATCCGCTACATGTCATTGAATCTGCTAAAATAGGGGCACATGTTGCTACTATTCCCTATGGTGTTATTGAAAAGATGTTTAAGCATCCGTTAACGGATATTGGGCTGGAGAAGTTTTTACAGGATTGGAAAAAGGTTGTTGAATGAAGGGGGCAGTATTTCTTGACACTACACTAACTTTAATAATCATTTTCTCAAATCCTCTTAATTTCAATTTTCATATTATCAAATTCCTTAACGTATCAATAGCTTGTTTGGCATCATTTGATTTTATTATATATGATCCAGATACGAACATATTTGCTCCTGCATCATGTACTAATTTAATTGTATCTGGCGTAATACCGCCATCAACCTCTATATCCAGGAATGGTTTAATCGTTCTAACCTCACTTAT
>JAHIHJ010000036.1 GCA_018899795.1 Methanobacteriota archaeon | reverse complement strand
TCATCAGGGATCAGCTCGTAATGCACTACTTCGCCCCCCTGCACCTGTATCATCCCCCAGATGAGCTTTCCTGAGGCGTCTTCAGCCCGCTCGGGTCGGTCGGTTGACCCGTATTTCACATATCTTGATGTGCTGACCGTAAGTATTGCATATCTATACGAACCCTGCGTGTTTTCTTTGTGAAGCCCGGGTATGTCCATGATTGCTATTATATGTCAAAGGATATATGAATTTATTTATATGAGTTTCCTGCCTTTTGATGCTTACATTAATAATATATGAAACTTAAGTATGGGACATGAACAGGGAGCTACACAGACCAATAGCAAGAGCGATAACAGCTTTTTTTCTTGTCATACTGATCAAGTTCGCGGCTGATATGACACTTAAGACTCTGGAATTTTATTCTTATGTGGATATCGCGTTATCTATTGCAGTGATAATAATACTATTGAAGTTCAGAGTTGAATTCAACAGGGTGATAACAAATGAGGACTCAAGGTCCATCGTGACAGGGCTTGTTCTAACGCTAGTGATAATAACACTGTACGCTACATTTCGTCCTTATTCTGAATTCTTACCTTATGGGACTTACCATATCGTTTTTTTCCTTCTGCTCATGGCACCGTTATATTATCTATGGGAAGTTCTGCATAAGAATGCTGACCGCTTTTCGGAACTATTCGTGCTGACAGAGAAACGGGCAATATGTTCATGCGGATGGGAAAACCCGGCATCTGGAAGGTACTGCGGCGGGTGCGGCTCGCCTCTGCCGGAGAGAAAATGAAAAAAGAAACCCGGAACCTTTCTATCTATGACCATAAATGCCCGACATGCGGAAGCTGGATGAAGTCAGATATGAAAAAAAGTGAAAAAGGAATGGATATAATCACATATTCCTGTCCTGAATGCGGTCTCACGTACAGCGCAGATGGGTAACGGTAAGTTAATTGGTGAACTTTAAATAATTTAAAGTCTTAACATCATTAACAATGGAGTGAACAGGTATTCATGAACCTTAAGAAAGCAGGATTTTCCACACGGGCTATTCATGCAGGAGAAAAAAAATCTGAGACCGGAGCGCTGGTGAACCCTATCTACCAGACAGCGCCTTTCATATTCAAAGACGCAGCCCACGGGGCAAGGCTGATGAGCGGAAAGGAAAAAGGTTACGTCTATTCCCGCGGCATGAATCCCACGACAGAGGTGTTCGAGGAAAAGATAGCTGACCTTGAAGGCGGTGAGGCTGCGCTGTCGCAGGCATCAGGAATGGCAGCTATCAGCGCTGCTGTACTTACATCCGTGAAGGCAGGCGACCATGTAATCGCAGATGAAGTGATTTATGGAAGCACATACGACCTTTTCGTTGACCTTGCAAAATTCGGGGTAAAAGTCAGTTTCGTAGATACCTCTGACCTTAACAACATTGAGAATGCCATACTTGCGCATACAAAGCTTGTGTTCCTGGAAACTCCTGCCAACCCTACGATGAAACTTACGGATATAAAAGCGGTGTCGGAGATCGCACATGATAAAGGGGCGAAGGTCATGGTCGATAACACATTCATGACCCCCTATTTCCAGCAGCCGCTCTCACTGGGTGCGGACGTTGTAGTGCACAGCGCCACAAAATACCTGAACGGTCACGGGGATACGATTGGCGGGGTTATTGTAGGTTCTTCTGAATTCATAAGCGCTGCTCGCCACACCGCAAAGAACATTGGCGGAGCATTAAGCCCGTTTAACGCATGGCTGATCGTCCGGGGAATGAAAACCCTTGCAGTCAGGATGGATAAGCATAATTCAAATGCTTTAGAGGTTGCCCGGTTCCTGCAGAGGCATGAGAAAATAAGTAGTGTGATATATCCGGGACTTGCGGATTTCCCGCAGAAAGGCATAGCAAGAAAACAGATGAGCGGGAATGGGGGTATGATAGCGTTCTATCTTAAAAAAGCCAGGGATGTCCCGTTATTCCTGGATTCCGTAAAGCTATGCGCGCTGGCTGTTAGCCTTGGAGAGACCGGGACGCTCGTCCAGCATCCTGCATCTATGACCCATGCCGTCATACATGAGGCGAAAAGAATAGAATACGGCATCAGCGAAGAGCTTGTGCGGATGTCAGTAGGGCTTGAGGATGCCGGGGATATAATCTCGGATGTGGAACAGGCTCTGTCTGGTAAATAAATGGGTTAAATCGGGTACATTGGGCATGACGCCGATGACCTACACCCTCACAGCCACACCTTTCTCCTTCAGGTATTCCTTTGCCTCCGCTATCGTATATTCCCCGAAGTGGAATATGCTCGCAGCTAGCGCCGCATCAGCTTTGCCGCGCGTGAAAGCGTCATACATGTGCTCAATATTACCGGCGCCGCCTGAGGCTATTATCGGGATGTCAAGGGCTTCGGAGAGAGTGCGTATGATGGGCAGGTCAAAGCCGTCTTTTGTGCCGTCCCTGTCCATGCTTGTGAGCAGTATCTCGCCTGAGCCAAGTTTCTCCACTCTCTCTGCCCACTGTACTGTATCCATGCCCGTATGCGTCCTGCCGCCGTAGATGACCACCTCGTACCATGCCTTCGTCCCGTCCTCAAGCTCGATGATGGTCTTATCCTTATTATCCTTAATATTGGAATTGCGTTTGCAGTCGATCGCTGTAACGATGCACTGGGAGCCGAAAATTTCGGACGCCTCCCTCACAAAATCAGGGTTCTTTACAGCAGCGGTATTGACTGACACCTTGTCAGCGCCTGCGCGCAGGATGC
>JAHIHJ010000307.1 GCA_018899795.1 Methanobacteriota archaeon | reverse complement strand
TAGCGGGGATAACTATAAAGATATTGTATGTACTGATACATAATATACCTTATTTGACGCTTAAACTGTTGAGGGTATTTGATTATTCAGAGAAAAATGGGTTTTTCGGGAGCTAATGCAACGGGTTCATGATGCTATAGTATCTGCTGTGTACTGGTCAGATACTCCTTTCTCTGCTATTCCGCCAACATATACCACTGAATTGAACAGATCATTTTTTAATATATTTAAGTCCTCATTAAGGAATATTATTAGATAATATACCTTACTTTTAAAAAATACTTAACCAGAATGGATATAGTATGGTGGGATAGCACAATACAAAAATCCAGTGATTTCAACGATGTCCTAAAAATAACTTGATTTTATTCACCGCAGAGCCGCCCAGGTCATACGAACCTGGGTCTGGCTGACAGATTGATTGAGAGGGGGTGTCTCTTGAAAGGGTATCCGGCAATATCTTTCGATACTCTTTCGTTGAGTTCCTGCACAGTCATTTTTACATTTAAAGGCTTATTTGGCTGTGATTCGCTCCTGACCGTAACCGTAATGCCGCCGCTATCTATTTCTTGATCTCCCACAACTACCACATAAGGAACCCATTCCTTTGCTGCGTCCCGGATCTTCTTGCCCACGGTTTCCTCCCTGTCGTCAATATCCACCCTGCCGTTCAGCTCTGCTGCCACTTTTTGCGCATATTCCATATGCTTATCAGTAACTGGAATAACTCTTACCTGGGTCGGGGACAGCCATACGGGCAGCATTGGTACTATGCCTTTTTCAGAATTCATGCTCGCTTTCTCAAGCAGGGCATAGATGCACCGCTCGATCGCACCGCTGGGTGAGCAGTGGAGGATAAATGGTCTTTTTTCCGCCCCATCAGAATCAATGTACTTTATGCCATACCTCTCCGCGTTCTCGACATCTATCTGGACTGTCGATAGGGCGCTGGCTTTGTTCATTGCGTCGATGTAGTTGAATTCGAATTTAAGTACGAAATAAAAGAACCTCTGGTCCCAGAGTTCGATAAGCACCGGCTTGTTCACGATCTTCACAAGACCCACTATGAAATCCCTGTTCTCCTCATAAAAATCCCGCGTGAAACGTATGGCAACCTCATAATCGTCAAGGGAAAGACCGATCATTGAGAGCACGTTGATACACATATTATACTGGTCGTTGAATTGAGCCACAGCACCATCCATATCTTTGCACAGGGTATGCATATCAGGCATGGTAAAAGCTCGAAGTCGGCGCAAGCCCACAAGCTCGCCGCTCTGCTCTTTCCTGAAGCTGTATCGCGTGAGTTCCACCATTCGAAGCGGAAGGTTCCGGTATGATATCGTCATATCATGGTTCATCAGGAACTGTCCAAAGCAAGCCGCAAATCTAAGGAAAAGCATTTTCTTATCAGCCTCTATGGAATACTGCCGCGCAGGGAAACGGTCAAGGTATTTCTTAAGGGTTGGATGGTTCATGTCGTACATTATGGGCGTCTCCACTTCCATGGCTCCCTTTTTAGCCGTCTCCTCAAGAACATAATTCTCAAGCAGGCTCTTTATAAGTCTGCCTTTAGGATAGAAGCGCATATTCCCTGAGTCTGAGCCAGGCTCATAATCCGCAAGCTCAAGACGCCTCATGAGTTCAACATGGGGAGGTATTTTATCCACAGCCCTGCTCTTATGTATCTCGTAATTTACGAACTTTTTGAGGTTATCATGACCTGTAAAGTCAAAATCATCTGGTTTCAGGAGTTCACCGTCAGGTGTGAGAATGTGCCAGTACGAAGTAGCTTTAGCTTCTGACTTCAGCGCCTCGGAGACCACTTCTTCTTTCTCTTTACCCACTTCCTTTTCACTTACCATCGTGAAGCATTTCTGCTCGCCATGTCTTATCGTGCGTGAAAGTTCTGAAAGAGGGTGTCCTTTGCATTTTATGGTAAAGGATTTATACCATCCAAATGGTGCCCGTTTAACTTCGAACGAAGCTTTCCTGAGCAATTCCTCTAGATTCTTAAGCACTTCTACCGCAGCTGTTGGCGACGCAAGGCTTGAACTCAGATGCGCATACGGATAAAGCATGACCCTGTCCGTCTTGACCTGGTCCGCTACTTTCTTGATCTCAGCTATGGTCTGCTGTAATGTATATTCAATATTATCTTCATCGCCTTTCTCAACAGCAACAAAAACCGTCAAAGCCTCTTCCATCCTTCCTTTCTTAAGGCTGTCTTCTATTTTCTCTGCGACGGGCGTGCTTCTCTTCGTTTCGTATTCTATGTAATCTGAATGAATAAGTAGTATCTGCATCGTATCACTTTCAAGCCTCTACACAGCAACAACGCTTAAAGTTTTGTCGGTACGATAGGTTTATATACTTTAGTGAAAGACTTAATGTCAGACACATGGCATACAGATGTCTGCTAAATGTATGACACCTGTATGCCATGAAGCCTCCTTCCAGAGGGAGATAACAAAATGGAAATGAAAAGAGTAACACTAAGGCTCCCGGAACAGCAATTAATAATGATCGACAGGTTTGTGGAATTGGGTGAATTTCCGTCCGCAAGCGAAGCAATCAGGACGGCTATAAGAGATCTAATCGATCACAGAAGCGAGAAACTGGCAGGCAGGATACAATTATTCGAAAAGGCGCAGGAGCAGGCAAAAGTCGCCGGAAGTTTCCTGCACATGAAGGAAGAGCATTAAAACCAATTGAGGGGATGAATATGGAATCATTTGTACAAGACGCATTAAAAATGACAGAAAAAGAACAGCTTATGAAGAGGTCAGTAGCGAGTGCCTCTGATGCTTTTGAAGATTTTGGAACTCCAAAGATCGTTGTGGTCGGATGCGGCGGAGGCGGCAACAATACAGTGAACCGTCTCTATAACATAGGAATCGCAGGCGCTGAAACGATCGCAATAAACACTGATAAGATACATCTTGATATCACCCAGGCGGATAAGAAGATACTTGTAGGAAAGTCTATAACCCGTGGTCTCGGAGCAGGCGGATTCCCTGAAGTAGGGAAAAGAGCCGCCGAACTTGCGCGGGGAACACTTGAAGAAGTGCTCAAGGACGCGAACCTCGTATTTATCACAGCAGGCATGGGCGGAGGGACCGGAACAGGCGTGGCGCCTGTAGTTGCGAATATTGCCAAGGACCAGGGCGCAATAGTGATCGGCATGGTCACAAGCCCGTTCAGGGTCGAGCGCGCAAGGATGATAAAAGCTGAAGAAGGACTTGACGAACTGCGAAATGCAGCCGATACTGTTATCGTGCTGGATAATAACAGACTTCTTGACTATGTGCCGAATCTTCCAATTGACCAGGCATTCTCGGTTATGGACCAGTTGATATCAGAGACCGTAAAGGGTATCGCTGAAACAATCACACAGCCCTCCCTCATCAACCTTGACTATGCAGACGTCAGGGCAATAATGAAGGGCGGAGGACTTGCAGTAATGCTTGTCGGGGAAGCAAAAGGACAGGATAAGGCAAAAGAGGTCGTCAGAGCCGCATTGAACCATCCGCTTCTCGATGTGGATACGAACGGCGCGACCGGATGCCTGCTCCACATCACAGGCGGACCTGATATGTCACTTCACGAAGCAGAGTCAATAGCATCTTCATTAACTTATGAGCTTGACCCCCATGCCAATGTAATATGGGGAGCAAGAGTAAGGAAGGATTACGAGGGTAAAGTGCGCTGCATGGCTATAATGACCGGTATCAAGTCAGCCCAGATAATGGGTCCACGCAGCGAGAAAGTACCGTCAGCAAGCAGTTCTCCTGCATTTGGTATGAAAGCCAGGGTTCCCATGGTAAGGGGGGCACTTAACGGGTCAATAATCGACCAGATAGTGTAAAACTATGAAATGCAAACATTCTCAGATCGACTGCGTTACGCGCATCATCAACAAAACATGGGATGAAGTGCGTGCATGCGAGTATGGAGTTTCTTGCAACTATAAAGACAAGGAACTAAAGGCTTAAAATTTAATAAAAGGCGTGGCCTGGCAATGATGGGTTTACCAGGCATTTTTTTTATTTTAATTATGCATAAGAATAATCTATATGCAGGGTTATTTCAGTACATGGATTTATCAGACACTCTAAAAAAATTCAAGAATGGTGAGATAAGTCTCAATGAAGCCGAAAGGCATGTTAAGTTGAACGGCTATGAGAATTTG
>JAHIHJ010000306.1 GCA_018899795.1 Methanobacteriota archaeon | reverse complement strand
TAGAAATGAGTGATCAGGAGTTGTAATAAAATGCAACTCCTTGACTTTTTTTATTTTCTTATTTTAGGCGAGCCTGTGGGCACAATTTCAAAATTCGGTTACATACATAAATATATCGGAACTATTTCTTAAGCGCCCCGAGTAGCATACTTAACCCTATGATAAGTACGATCGCAGCCCAGATCGAAATGGTTCCTGGCGAATAAATATTTCCTACACCCATCAGTACTCCGAGAACTCCGAGCCCGATAGTGAACCTGCTGAAATTTAGCTTAAAAATGACCCTCAGAAGATTCAGCAAAAGCAGGATGATACCCGTCCCTGCATATAATAAAGCCCACATCTGGTCGCCGCTTATCTTCTTGAGGCTTTCAAGTATCCAGCTCGCTCCGATAAGGATCAGGAACAGAGCCCATGATAATTTTATCAGCCTGAGGTTGAGCATGGCTCTTGCAAGCAAAGCCCTCTCATCCATCACGACTTCAACTTTGACCATATCCCTCTGAATAAGCGGCAGGAAGTTTAAAGGTTGTTAAGCCAGCCTTATCGTCTCAAGGTTCATAGGCGCCCTGGTCTCTATCTTGTATTTCCTGTATATCGAGCTTGCCAGGTCCATGCAGTTCTTATCATCGCCATGCTGTGTAAGGATATGTTCGGCGCGGGGTCTCATCCTTCTGATATATTCCATTAGCTGAATCCTGTCTGAGTGCCCGGAGAAACCGTCTACTGTTTCAATATGCATATTCATCTTGATAGTTTCTGTCCTTCCACCTCCAGCCGACACGGGTATCTCCTTCCATCCCTTCTGGATGCGCCTGCCAAGAGTGCCTTCAGCCTGGTAACCCACGAAAACAAGCGTAAACTTTTCCTCAGGTCCAAAGGCTTTCACGTATTCCATGATAGGTCCGCCGTTCATCATACCTGATGTAGCAAGGACGATGCACGGCTCGCGGTCTTCGACGATCTTCATCCGCTTCTCTTTTGAGTCTACCTGGACGAAACATTTTGAAAGGAACGGATTCATTCCCTTATGGAATATCTGGTTCCTGAGTTCATTGTTAAGATATTCAGGATGTGTGGTATGGATGGCTGTAGCTTCGGATATCATTCCGTCAAGATAAACTTTTACATCAGGTATCAATCCTTTGCGAATGGCTTCCTCTAATACTATCATGACTTCCTGGCTTCGTCCTACTGCAAATGTCGGGATTATGACACTTCCGCCATTTTCAAGCGTCTCTTTTGCGATCTGAATGATATGCCGCTCAGCGTCTTTTCGTGAGGGCTGGATATCCCGCGACCCGCCGTACGTGGCTTCCATCACAAGCGTTTCAATGCGCGGGAAATCCGTGACTGCAGGATCGAAAAGACGAGTCTTTTCGAACTTGAAATCCCCTGTGAAAGCGATATTGTAGAGCCCGTCCCCTACATGGAAATGTGCTATGGATGAACCGATTATATGTCCAGCATTATGTAAAGTGAGCTTCATGTCAGGAGCTATGTCAGTCACATCTCCGTAGTTCAATGTAATAGTATGCTTCAGCACTTCGCGGATCATCGCCGACTCATAAGGCGCCTTCTTGCCTTCTTTTGCTGCTACGTCGATGTAATCCAGTTGAAGCAGCGCCATCAGGTCGCGCGTTGGCGGGGTACAGTAAACCGGCCCTTCGTAGCCGTATTTGTATAAAAGCGGAACAAGTCCCATGTGATCAAGGTGTGCATGGGTAAGAATTACTGCATCTATCTGGCTTATCGGTTGAACCTCTGGAACATAAAGGTAAGGGGTTCCGTTATCATCATTGCTCACAGATACTCCGCAGTCGATAAGTATCCTTGTTTCAGGTGTCGATAGCAAAAAGCAGCTGCGTCCAACCTCACGGCATGCGCCCAGCGTTGTCAGTCTAACCCATTTATCCTTTGATGAAACGCCCCGGTGTATCTTCCTGCCTATCGTTTTCAGGATGGATTTGCGCTCATCCTTGTTAGCGCGCATGAACGTACGGATGTTGTTCACAGTGGTTGATTTCATTGGAGGGGTTCGGACTACCTTGGGGGTCCAGCCGATCTCTTTTGTGATCTCCCGCAGCGTCTCTCCGTGCCTGCCTATGACAAGACCCGGCTTCTCTGCTTCTATAACGACCTCTCCAGTGTCCACATCAAAATAATGGTTCGAGATGACTGATTCAGATGGAACTATTTTCGTAATTGCGGCAATAGCTTCTTCGGGCTGCACCAGTACTTTCGGGTCAGGTCTTACTACAAGGCGTTTTCTTAACTCCTTTGCAAGACCTTTTATCAGGTCGCCGTTGTCCGCAAATTTTCTCGGCTCTTCTGTATAAATAACGAGTTCAGGTCCCTCAAAATCCACATCCGATATTGTTACATCGGGGGGAAGTTTGGCTCTTATTTTTAGTTTTAATTCAGTTATTACTTCATCAACAGTCATCGTATATTTCCTTCTAAAATTCAAAAAATAAAAATAAGATCACGTAAAAGTTTCGCGTAATTTCTTTATCTCGGTATCATCTACCTTAATATATCCATCTGCAGTAATTTTGATAACCTCGATACCGTCGCCTGATGCTGAGTCGCGCTTCATGGCATTGTGCAGCGCTCGTACCGCAAGTTCGACACCATCATCAATAGGCATCTTTTCAATATACCTGTCTTCAAGAACTCCGTAAGCCATGGGTGAACCTGAACCTGTGGCAACTGCCTTTTTCTCTTCGATTACTCCGCCTATTGCATCAAGTGAATATACGCCTGGCCCATTCTTATCGACCCCTCCGACCAGAAGCTGGACATAATATGGGTAGTATCTGTTCCCGCTCAGGATGTTAGCAAGAAGGCTTACTATGCCTTTGACGGTCATCGGTTCTTCCCTGCGCATCTTGTAGAGCCTTGATTCTACCTGCATCCATTTTACAAGTCTCTGCGCGTCTCCCACAGAACCTGCCGTGGTCATTGCTATAAGATCGTCAATCTGATATACTTTCTTTGCGTCTTTGCTTGCAATGAAGTGACCCATTGTCGCTCTTCTCTCTGTTGCCATGACTACTCCGGTATCACAGACTAACCCGATCGTGGTAGTTCCTTTATATTCCATATTATCCATTTTAAATACCTCTCAAATACCTCATCACTAAAAATGAGAAAATTAGTGATACATAATTTGTAAATGGGGTATTTAAATGTTTTTGCCTGGCGTCATATATTGTATTTTGCTGGAATGGAAAAATATATGGTGGAATATACAATACTTTATACAATAACAGCAAATATCAGCACATGCGTTTCGATCTTCACATACATTCGAAATACTCGACCGATAGCAGTCTTTCCGTGGACGATATCCTGGAACGGGCGGTCAGTAAGGGGCTTGAAGGCATTGCTATTTGTGACCATAACACGGTGGAGGGGAGTCTTTGCGCGATACAGCGCGCGAAGGATTTGGACCTTCCCCTGCTTGTGATACCGGGAATTGAGATATCCACTTTAGATGGACACCTTATCGTGCTCGGTATAAGAGAAAATATCCAGCCTGGTCTTCCGGTATTAGAGACTATCGATATCGCCAGGCAAAAAGGCGGAGTGGTGATAGCCCCGCATCCTTTCAAGAAGGACAGCATAGGATTTGCTGCAAAGGATGCTGATGCTATAGAGACGTTCAATTCCAGATGTATTTTCGGTGAGAACGAGAAAGCAAAAGAACTGGCTTTATCGCTCGGGAAGCCAGAAGTGGGCGGCAGTGACTCCCACTTACTTTCGACCATAGGGCTCGGATTTTCAGAGATAGACGCACAGCATTGCGAAATCTCTGTGCTTGAATCCATACGAAAAGGAAAAACAAAGTCAGGCGGGCAGGTCATTCCCCCAAATATTATGATTGTCCACGCTGTACGAGGAATGGTACGGAAAATGAGGAGACGTGCCAGAGAAATCCATAGCAAGATTTTTCATATAGAGACATAAGATTAGGTCTGCATGACTGATTACGACGTTATCGTTATAGGAGGAGGCATAAGCGGTCTCATGTCAGCGCTAGTGCTATCAAAGCACGGGAAAAGCGTGCTCGTTCTGGAAAAGAACGATGCGGTCGGAGGGAACTGTAACAGCTACATGGTGGACGGCTTCCAGGTAGATACTGGACCCCATGCAATAACGCATCTGAGGGAAGGACCCCTGAGACGGTTGATGGATGAATATTTCACCTATGTCCCTGTTTTTCTGGATTACGGTACTTACTTTGTCAGGACAGAGAAGGGTCTTACAAAAATACCCTCCAATATACAGGATTTTGTCACCTTTGATGTTCTCCCAAGAAAAGACAGGCTGCTGCTTTCCCAGGCTCTCACAAAAGCGCTTACCTTGAACGCTTTCGGGATGCTGGACGGCAACCAGTCTGTTTTCGATTTCCTCCCGAATGGGCTTTCAAAAGACACCCTGGATTTTGTTGACGCCATCGCCCCATTCCTCTCAGGGAAATCCATGAAAGAGACCTCTGTCAACCGTGTGCTTTACGGCAGCAGCTTTGTGAGAGATAGTGTTTCAGAGGACATCTTTAAAGATGAAACTACGACAAATGGTAATTCATATTCGTCCACGCTTACAGGTATGCTGTCAAAATACCAGCTAACTGCGCGCCTTTCCACTCTTGGCAGGCTGGCTACCAACAGGGTGGCATACGCCCAGGCTTACCCGCGCGGGGGATTGAAATCCTTTCTGAACGCGGTTTTATATTCGATGCCTGGGAACGTTATTATCAAGACAGGTTCAAAGGTGAATGAGATAATATGTGATGATGAGAGGGCAACAGGTGTTGTCACAGATACAGAAACTTATACTGCAGATACAGTTGTGTACTCTGGTTTTGTAAAAACCCTGTCATCTCTTGTTCCGCTACCCTCCGATTTCAAAGAGAATATCTCCCGCATAGAACAGACATTGAGCCTTACGATATGGCTTGGACTCAGCTGCAAAATGAAAGAGTTCGACTATACGGGCTCAGAGATATGGTTCAAGAATGGCGCTTACTGGGCGATGCCGATCAGCAATTACGATCCTGATATTGCGCCAAAAGGCAAACAGTTAATCGGGTTCACATTTATTATTGATGACAAGAAGAACATAGAAAGCGAAAAGAAGCACGCCCTTGAGATAATAATCAAAGCGGTCCCGGGTATAGAGAACAAAATTGAGATGATGCATTACCAGGTCACAATACCTGAGAAGGCGGCTGTTACAATAAACGGGTTCATTGCCGGACAGCGCTCACCGATCGCGAACCTGTATCTTGTGGGGACAGATACGGATAACCGAAGCATGGGTGTAACGAGGGCGGGATATACCGTTCTTGAACTTCTCAAGGTCATGAAAGAAGATAAGAAGCTCTGAGATTTATTAAAAAAGGTTTTATTTTAATTTTTCCTGTTCTTCATATAATCCGAAAAACCCGAACTCATCACAAAAATTATCCCTGAAGTGAAGACCAGAAAGCCCAGAAGCTTTGGATTTGAATAGTTGTCTTTTAAGATTAGTAAAACGCCTGCATGCAGCACCAGAAGCCCCAGGATGAATGAAATGATCTCTTTATATTTTGGGTAAATAACAAAAAATACAATGCCTGCGATCCATGTCCCTATGCCAAAGTATTCAAAAGTGATATAATTAATTTCCTGGTCGTTCATCCTGAAGTACAGCGCTGCTATTAGAAATACAGCGCCGAGCAGTCCTGTGAAAACCATTTTTTTGTTCATATCTGTCCTATCCTGCCCTTATAAGACTTTCATTAAGTTAATCTTTCCTCTCTGAATCCTGGAACTTATTAATACTTTGTAAGCATTTGAGTGATCTTGAGATGAATTGTTGAGATGAATATTAGAATGAAGATCGGAGCCTCGTCCTTTGCTTCTCCGCTGCCGGATCTTGAAAAGGAGGTTGATAGCATCGAACTCTACATACCGAAGCTAAAGCTTTACAACGAAGGCAAATTGACAAAAGAGCGCGTGGACGAACTACATGACCTTCTTTCCACAGGCAGCGCGCATACTACCATGCATGCCCCGTACTTTGGGGAATTACCCAATTACCCGAAAGAACTCATAGTGGATACTGCGCATATGGGTTCCATTCAAATGAGCCTTATGGAAGAAAGTATAAGCCTTGCCTCTGATTTTGGATGCAGTGTCCTTACGGTGCATCCTGGAAAGATAACAGGCGACAGGGAAAAGAGCTTCATGCGAATGGTCGGAAACCTCAAAAAGCTCGCAATCGAAGCAGGGAACTGCGGCATTATCCTGGGTCTTGAGAACAAGGAAGGTACAGACCCCACGAACCTGTGCTGCACAGTTGATGAGCACCTGCGCACGATAAGGGAAGTGGACTCACTATTTCTGAAAGCCACTTTCGATATAGGGCATGCTAATCTCACATGTGGCGGAGATATGGGAAAATTGCGGGATTTTGTAAGAGGATTGAACGGTCATGTGGCGCATGTTCATGTGCACGATAATAACGGGGTGCTGGCAGAGAGTTATTATGGAGATATGCACGGCGCGCCGGGGGAAGGGAATATCGACTTCTCGGTGTTGAGGGAACTGGATTTTAAGGAGGTTTTCAACCTTGAGGTCTTTTCGATGGATGCGGTGCGTACGGGGAAGAGCGTGCTTTCGGGGTTGTTGTTTTAGTATTCAGTAAATAACTATATTACAATCCAGCCTTATTTAGCCAGACAATGCCCCTCTTCAACGCAAAATTCTATGATCTTATGGTTCATTTACCTGAAGAAATGGACTCTCTTGCCCGGTTCGCCCATGCAGCAAAAGAGTTCGGGTACTCAGGGATAGCCGCGCTTGACCTGAAAAAGAATGGAACTGATATGAACCAACTGCCTGAGGATTTTTCGCTCTACAGCGCAATTGAGGTTTCAGGTAAACCGTCAAAGCTGAGGGATGAAATAAAAAAATACAAAGATACAGGAGATATCCTGATCGCAAGAGGCAAGGACGAAGAGATTGCCCGCACAGCTGCGGAAACAGAAAGGCTTGATATCCTTTTACAGCCTGTGAAATTCAACAACGTTCTTGGAAAAATAGCTTATGATAATTCAATAGCGCTCGGTTTTGATATCGGTTCCATTATACACACAAGGGGCGATGACAGGGTAAGGGAACTGCGGATAATGAGGACAAATCTCAAGTACGCCCGAAAATATGACCTCCAGATGGTTCTTACCTGTGAGCCGTATTCCACTTATGATCTTCGTTCTCCGAGGGAAATAGCATCTCTTGGAGGCTTATTCGGCATGAGCCCGGAAGAAGCTGTCGGAGCCATGAGCGCAGTTCCTATTGAAATAATGCGGAAAAAAAGCGCAGGACACATACAGGAGGGTGTTGAGATCATATGAAGACCATACCCACGCTTCGCGAGAAGAAACGATATCTTGCGTTCAGGATAATTTCAGAGGAGACGATAAACCGTGGAGTTCTGACCGATGAATTATTAAATTCAATAAGCTCGCTGTTCGGGGATACGGGGGCAAGCGAAATAAATCCCGCGCTTATGTCATACGATGGAGGGTACGGGATACTTCGATGCCAGAAAGACAGGACATCGGATACAAGGGCAGCGCTTGCATGTATAAACAAGGTTGGAGGCGGACGCGTGTCCATTATGGTCCTTGGCATATCAGGTACTGTGAAGGGGGCAATGGAAAAGTTTATACAACAGCGCCTCGTAAAAGAGCCTGAACCAGATAAAGAATAACAAGTGCATATGGATCATCAGGCAGAGGGAATTTTTCATTCGGGTAAAAACGAAATGGATATATTCTCATACAGTCCTCTTGATGTCAAAATAATAAATAGTTCGAACAAATATGAAATATATATTTTTAAGATCTCGGAGATGATATAATGCAAATGGCACCACAGATGGGATATGACAGGGCGATAACAGTATTCAGCCCTGATGGAAGGTTGTTCCAGGTTGAGTATGCGCGAGAGGCAGTAAAACGCGGAACGACTGCAGTAGGAGTTAAAGCGACGGACGGAGTGGCTCTTCTGGTCGATAAGCGGGTAACAAGCAAACTTCTTGAAGCAGAGTCCATTGAAAAAATATTCCAGATAGACAATCATATCGGAGCAGCAACCTCAGGGCTTGTTGCAGATGCGAGAGCTCTCATAGACCGCGCAAGGGTTGAGGCGCAGATAAACATGGTCACCTATGACGAACCAATAGGCGTAGAGGTCCTTTCCAAAAAAATTTGCGATTTCAAACAATCTTATACCCAGTACGGGGGCGTAAGACCTTTCGGAACAGCGCTTCTTATCGCAGGCGTGGATGACAGCAGGGCACGGCTTTTTGAGACCGACCCGAGCGGCGCGCTGCTTGAATACAAAGCCACAGGCATCGGTTCCGGGAGAACCGAGACTATGGAAGTCTTCGAAAAAAAATACAGGGATGATATTGATCTGCAAGGTGCTATAATCCTGGGACTTGAAGCGCTGCACAGTACAACAGAAGGCGTTTTCAATGCTTCGACCATCGAGGTAGGAGTGATCGAGCTTTCTAACAGGAAATACAGGAAGCTTGAGCCTTCTGAAGTCGAAAAATATGTGAACCAGGTCATAAAGATGCATGCTTCTGAAACCAAAGGGAAAGGAAAGAAGAAAGAAGAGTGATTAAACATGGTCGCGCTTGATGAGTCCATTATCGCACATTTTAAGACACATGGCAAGATGTTCGAAATTTTTGTGGACCCTGACGGAGCGCTTGCGTTCAAGAAAGGCGACCCTGTAAAGATCGAGAATATACTGGCTGTTGAAGATGTTTTCTCAGATGCAAAGAACGGTGACAGACCTGCTGAACAGGACATCATCAATGCGTTCGGGACAAAAGATGTATTAAAGATAGCTGAAAAAATACTACTTGAGGGAGAACTCCAGCTTACCACAGAACAGCGAAGAAAGATACAGGAAGAAAAAAAGAGGCAGGTAATTACTTTTATTGCGAGAAATGCCATCAATCCGCAGACGAAAGCGCCGCATCCCCCTGCGCGGATAGAGGCTGCCATGGATGAAGCAGGCGTTCATATCGACCCCATGAAAAGCGTGGATCAAATGGTGGAAGCCGCCATGAAAGCGATAAGACCCCTCATCCCTATACGTTTCGAGGAAGTCAGGATCGCAATAAAGCTCCCGCCTGAATATGCGGCAAAGGCATACGGCGCCGTGGCAAAATTCGGTAATCTCCAGAAGCAGGAATGGCAAAATGACGGTTCATGGATAGGCGTGATCAGCATCCCCGCGGGGATGCAGGATGACCTGTTCAATCTGCTTAATTCGCTCACCAAAGGTTCTGCTGAAACAAAATTAATAAAGTGATAAAAAAATGGATAAAAAATTAGTAATTCCGGGTGAATTTCTTTCTGATGATCCGTCACTGGCTGATGAGGGTACGTATGTTGAAAATAACAAGGTTTTCTCAACGGTCTTCGGAATAGCATCATTTAAAAATCGTGTGAGAGTCGTTCCGATGGCGGGAAAATACATCCCGAAACCAGGCGACATGATATTAGGCGTCATAAAAGAAGTCACATATTCGAACTGGATCGTGGATATAAGGTCGCCATATGATGGTCTTTTGCACATATCTGAATTCCCGAGAAGGATAGAGAACGATGAAATGTCAAAGTATCTCAAGCTCGGTGATTCAATAATGACCCTTGTGAGGGATGTGGACGCGAACATGAAAGTTGAGCTTACGCTGAACGATCAGAGACTAAGACCCATAAAAGAAGGACGAATAATTGAAGTGACCCCGTCAAAGGTCCCAAGGTTCATCGGAAGAAGCGGCTCCATGATAGCATTGCTCAAGAATGAGACGAAATGCAACATCTTCATAGGTCAGAACGGAAGGATATGGATAACAGGTAAAGATAACGGGATGGATCTTGCCATAAAGTCTATACTTAAGATCGAAAGGGAGTCGCATATTTCAGGTCTTACTGACAGGATCACAAATTTCATAAAAGAAGCAAAAGGCGAAAAAATTAAAGTGAAAAAGCCAGAATCCGAAGGAATTCTTGACGAACTCCTCGGTGATGAGAAATAATTTTTACAGAGATATTTGCGAAGAGAAAGAGAAGAGAAGAGGAATTTTATGAGTAAACCAGAAAAGCTGATCGAAAACGGCATCCGCCTTGACGGCAGGAAGCCCGATGAGTTAAGACCTATAAAGATAGAGGTAGGCGTATTGAATAGAGCGGACGGTTCATGCTATTTTGAATTCGGCGGCAATAAAGTGATCGCTGCGGTTTATGGACCCAGGGAAGTCCACCCCAGGCACCAGCAGAGATCAAACAGCGCAGTTGTTCGTTACAGGTATAACATGGCATCGTTCTAGTTGAGGACAGAAAGCGTCCGGGACCTGACAGGAGGAGCATAGAAGTGTCCAAAGTGAGCAGGGAAGCGCTTGAACCAGTTATATTCCAGGAATATTTCCCGCGCTCAGCGATCGATATTTTTGTAGAAGTGCTCCAGGCTGACGCGGGGACAAGGACGGCAGGAATTAACGCCGCATCCATAGCTCTTGCAGATGCAGGTATCCCCATGAAGAGCCTTGTCTCAGCCTGTGCTGTCGGGAAAATAGATGATACCCTTGTCCTTGACCTGAATAAAGATGAAGACAATTATGGACAGGCTGACATGCCTATCGCGATGACGCCTGATGGTAATATAACCCTGATCCAGATGGACGGTCATCTGACAAAAGATGAGTTCAAAGAGGCGTTAGAGATGGCAAAGACAGGATGCATTGCGATCCATGAGATGCAGAAAGCCGCTCTTACGGAAAAATACTCAGCCCAGATGGAGGGTGAAAACAATGAGTAATGAAATAATCGCGGAACTGCGTAAGGATTATATCTATAATCTCATGGTAAGGGGGGAGCGGGAGGACGGGCGCTCGTTTGACCAGTACAGGGAACTTACCATCGAGACGAACGTCATTAATAAAGCCGAAGGGTCTGCGCGTGTGAAACTTGGCGATACACATGTGGTCGTTGGCGTGAAGATCCAGCCTGGTACCCCATTTCCTGACACGCCTGACCAGGGCGTTATTATAACAAACCTTGAACTTATACCACTGGCATCCCCGGTTTTCGAGTCAGGCCCTCCAAGGGAAGACGCCATCGAACTGGCGCGTGTGGTGGATAGGGGCATAAGGGAGTCACAGGCTATCGACCTTTCCAAACTGTGCATCACGCCTGGTGAAAAAGTATGGATGGTCTTCATCGATGTGCATGTCCTGGATGACGGCGGGAACATAATGGACGCTTCATCATATGGCGCGGTCGCGGCGCTATTGACCGCGACACTGCCTGCCAAACGCTATGATCTGGGTGAGGACACCCCGGTTCCCTTGAGGAATGTACCGATTTCCGTAACTGCAGTTGAGATAGGCGGTTCGATAATGCTTGATCCATCGCTGGACGAGCAAAGTATTGCGGGAACAAAACTTACTGTGACGTCCAACCAGGAAGGCGATGTGTCAGCCATGCAGAAGAGCGGGGTACATCCCCTGACTACCGAACAGATAAATTATATAGTGGATATTGCAATTGAGAAGGCAA
The DNA here is from genome assembly GCA_018899795.1 of Methanobacteriota archaeon. Next base: position 2,242 of record JAHIHJ010000306.1, on the reverse strand, counting down.
AAGAAATAAGAGAAAAATTCCTGGTGATATAATCATGGCAGAACTCAAAGCGAAAGGAAGAAAAACAAGGTCAGCAGGTAGATTCGGCGTGCGGTACGGCGTCAAGAACCGAAAACTTGTGGCTGATATCGAAGAGAAGATGCATGCAGATTATGCATGCTCAAATTGCGGCGCGTTAAAACTGAAACGGATCGCTACCGGTATCTGGAAATGCACCAAGTGCGAAGTATCGTTCACAGGCGGTTCATACATACCCCATACTGCAGCACATCAGACCGTACTGAGGGCTGTTCAGGTTGAGAAACGTCTGGCTGCATCCACAGCCCCTTAATAACAAGGTAATAACATGGTATACAAATGTACCCGCTGCAAGCGGGCAGTCGAGATAGATTATCAATACAGCGGTATTCGTTGTCCTTACTGCGGACACCGCATACTTGTTAAGGAAAGACCAGTGCTTGTGAAGCTCGTAAAAGCCGAATGATCGTTACTACAGCCCGTAAACCCTCTTCAAAAATTCGCACATTTTGCAAACATCTGGGCAGGTTTACAGGCTGGGAATATGTAACCCGTGGAAAGTCAAGCCTTGAGGAGTTCTCAGGTGAACCTTTTTTACTTATAGGTGAATATAAAGGAAATCCGGGAAGTTTAACTTTTTATTTAGACGGAATATCTGTCCTGTCAATATTTTTTAACGTTTCTCTGGATAAGGATATTAATCATGGAGAGATGCCTGTTATCGAGGGCAGCTCTCCTTTAGCTATTGCTTTTGGAAAAGCGGCAGGGCTTGGAGCAGGAGAAAAAAGTCAAAGGGTCATACGTATCGGCGATCGGATCGAATTTGTTGATAAAGAAGTATCTTATATAGTTTTAAAGGTAATAAGTTCAAGAGGCGAGGGCATTGCTTGATCTGTTCGGGAAAGAGGAAATTAATTCTCTGAAGGCAAGGATCAAAGAGCTTGAAGATGAGAACCGCAAACTCAGGCTTCGGGTTGGTAAAAAGGATGAGAGAAGCAAAAAAACAGTAGCTTCAGGACAGGAAGTTAACAGGGAATTAAATGAAGCAAAGCAGCAGGTCATATCGCTTGAGAATGAGATCGTAAAACTCAGGAAAGAAACAAAGGGGGAGTTGAATTTCCGGTTTTCTGAAAGTTTTTCAAAGAACAGACTTCTTGATCTCCTTTTTTTGCTCGGCACAATGCAGTCACGGACCGCAGCGCTGATAACAATATATCTTGCAAAGGATGAAAACCTTGAAAATATGCCTTCTGACATAGCAGCGCATATAGATAGTTCTGAACGCGCCCTTATTGAAAAAATTGATTCCAACACAGGCAGGGCGATATTCTTTGATACTGAAAAGGTTATTAAATTAGTGATGCTCCCTGTTTTCCCGATCCTGCGATCAAAATACTCACTTGAGCGGCGTTTTGATATGGAGCCATTAAAAAACAGTCTCAAGAGCGATAAAATTCTTGTCATTAACGCCCATGCAGGTGAAACGTTCATTGGCATAATGGAGGACAATTCGTTCACTGAACATGATGTGATACGCAGCAGCGTGATGGGGAAGCACTCAAAAGGCGGCTGGAGCCAGAAACGCTTCCAGAACCTTGTGGAGGAGGATATAAAGCATCATGCGGATAAGGTGAGAGCCGTGCTTGATCCATTGGCAGGGAAACACAGGGATATTCAATACATCCTGGCAGGCGGAGATGGAAAACTTATAAGGATGATCCTTGCAGGGTACGATCATCCCATCATCATGAAAAGCATGGATACGGTCTCGACAAGGAACGCGGAACAGGTGCTCCGCGAGGTAATGGCAGTAAGAGTGTATGGGATATAATAAAATTAGACGGGAAACTATATTTAGCCATTGAGCAATATACAAATCACTAAAATATCAGGGGATTAATTTAGAAAAATGGCTAAAAAAAATGACCTGAAAGTACATGATGACATCATAAAGAATACGGATCGGTGTAAAAAAGACCACTCCTGTCTATCAGGTCTTACAACCGATTTATGCAAGGTTGAAATGTGCGTAGGAGATAAGATACATTTTATCAAATGTTTGAACGAACATATATGCAATTACAGAATACCGTTCGGGTATTCTTTTGTATGCACATGCCCTGTCAGGAAAGAACTGTATAATCGGTATAAGGTCTGATAAAAATCAATCCTGGAGGAGTTTCAACTCCCCCTCCAGTTTTTTCAAACACTCACTTAGCCTTAT
>JAHIHJ010000305.1 GCA_018899795.1 Methanobacteriota archaeon | reverse complement strand
TAGCGGGGATAACTATAAAGATATTGTATGTACTGATACATAATATACCTTATTTGACGCTTAAACTGTTGAGGGTATTTGATTATTCAGAGAAAAATGGGTTTTTCGGGAGCTAATGCAACGGGTTCATGATGCTATAGTGATCATTCCTGAAGGATCATGATCCTTTGAAACTCTGCATTCATAGCTTTAATTCCCATATGCACGGAATGAAACTTTATATGTATAAACATTCTAATATGATTACTAACGTCATTATAGGATCAACGATCTAAAACTAAAAGACATATCATGAAAACCAGAAATAGAAATCAAGAGGCAAGTCCAAAACATCAGAAGCAACTTCATGAAAAGAAAAGACAGAATATCCTCTGGAAACAAAGGAATATAAGCAATAAATATGAAGTACAGAAAAGAATTGCTTTTAAGAATTACGCTACCGGAAGTATATCTGCTTATAATGCAGAGATAGAAAAAAAAGTGGGGTCTGGACTGCTCGATAAAGAGAAAGCAGATACAATGAAAGAAGAATTCTCACACAAGATGGGTATTTTTATTCGAATGTGGTCTGAGGATGGAGAGAAAGGGTTGAAAGAAAAGATCGAAGAATTGCTTTCTACAAAAGAAGAAAATGAACCTGATGATGAGGTTTTGGAGACAACAACACCGGAAACAGGTGGAATAGAAAGCCACGATTCATCGTGAAGGAATTGTAATCAATTTTGTTAGATTTTTTGTTTCTGGAAGATGGAAAACAAAATGAGAGATTCTGAGATCAAGAAGATAAAGTTCTGAAAAGAATATGCTGGAAATGGTGGATGAATTTATAGAGGCAGCAATCCTGGAGGCTAAAAAAAGTGCAGCTCAGGGAGGAATACCGATCGGTTCGGTTCTTGTGAAAGACGGTAAAATAATAGGGCGAGGTCACAACCAGAGAGTACAGAAGGGCGACCCTATGGCTCATGCAGAGATCGACTGTTTGAGAAATGCAGGCAGGATCGGGAGTTATTGAGAAAAACCATGACCTGTGGTTTGAAGATATCGGTAAATAACCATCTGCTATTATTTCCTCTGTCAGGGTTTTTTCTTAATTTTCCCTGTTTTCGCCTGTTCCCCATATGCAGCTTCCATTGCGCGCCTGCTGATCTCTTCGTAATACCCGCCCATTTTCTTATTGAAATTATCTTTGCTATCCCAGAATTGCGGTGTTCCCAGCCGTTTTATAATTGCCGCTGAGACATCGGGCGGAGATATATTCACTGAAAAGGATTCAAGTTCCTCTCCCGACCAGAAACCATCGATGGAAAGGGGTACTTCTTTTTGTTCGGTCGCGTTTCCAGGTGGATGCTCTTCTAATTCAGGGGCTTTATCAGTACAGGCAGTACGCTTTTTGCGAAGCGATGCAGTAATTTCATCATTTGTCCTTCCACGAAGTTTAAAAAGCATGAAAGGATCGCGGTCAAACTCCTCCGCCAGAATATAATAGACCGCAGCAATGTGCTTGCATGGATTGGCGCTGTCAGGGCATGAACAGTCGGTCTTTATGCCTTTTGAGGATTCAGGGAAAAGGGACATTCCTGTTGCATCGAAAGCTTCCTCTATATTTTGAGGCATCTCTCCTGCAAGCAATTTCGCCGCGAATATGGCTTTATGTGACATTTCTTCTAAGACTTTGTTCCATGCTTCATCAGCGAGCGGCTTCATTTCTATCTTCACGGAATATGGTTTCGACATAGAGCCCTGAACTCTTGCAGTAACCATGCCAGGCGCAAGTTTAAAATCAAGCACCTGCCCGCTTCTTGCGTATCTCCTTCCGCGCTCAAGCCTGTTGCTCCATCCGAACGACTCAAGCACCTTAACCCAGCGCTTCGACCACCAGGTATCGCCAATGCTCCCTCTCTTGCTTTTAGCCTTAATACCGCCTTCTACTTTTATTGGTTTTGAAGGGGTGTAACCGCCCCAGAAGTCATCGCGATAGCCCATTGTTTCCCCCCCTTCTACAGCATCCTCGATTCATAGAAGATATGTAAATATAGTCATCTGCAAAACTTAATATAATCAAGATCATCAACCACAGAGGACACAGAGAGCACAGAGAGTTATGGTTTTGCTCTGTGTCCTCTGTGCACTCTGTGGTTAATAATATATTATCAGATGTTGTGCGGAAGACTATAAATCTGCGTTCATCGGCGTCATGCCCGCCGCAATGCATAGACACATATGCCCCTGCGGGGACATATGTGGATGCGCCCTCCAGAGGCGCGACTCTGGGCGTCTTTATCTGCGGTTTCTCCAAAGTTTTATTCATCCGCCACCGCCTCTTTTCGCAGCGTGAACATTTCCTTTAACTGCTCGGTCGTCATCTCAGTCAGCCAGCCTTCGCCCGTACCAATGATGTTCTCTGCAAGCGCTTTTTTA
>JAHIHJ010000304.1 GCA_018899795.1 Methanobacteriota archaeon | reverse complement strand
CAGGGTCGGCGGCAGCCAGCTTGATAGCGGCATCAAGGTTATCTGCTCTGCCTATTATCGGGCTTGATACACCAGCCTTTTCCCCTAGATCGTTGTCACGGTCTATACAGATTATCAATGTCTGCATTGTAATCCAATATTAGCATGTTTATATAAATAACATTCGCACCTTTTTAATAAATAGAGTCCACAAGTCGATAAGCGAGAGGACGCTGGTTATAAGTACTTCATTAACATATTTTTACATGATGGAACGAGATGTCAATCTGAAATTGATCTATATTATTCTGATCCTGCTGCTAGCTCTTGTCGGCACATCTGTTTTTTACCAGATGAGATACGATGACATGAAGTCAGGTTACGAAAGATCTTTCGAGGATTTCAATCAAACTCTAAAAGATCTTACGATGAAACAGAAAGACCTTTATTATAATATCAGCGAAATCAATGTATCCGCAAACAGGGAATTTGCGCTTGCTGCAAAGCTGGACACAAAAACGCGTGAACTTGAGGAAATCAACAGGGAACTTGCTTCCCTCCAGCAGGAGTTTTTCGAATGCCAGCAGAACTATGATATTGCGAGCACCAGCTGCACAGTCTCAAAGAATGTTCTTCAAAGACTGATCGGCACGTTGAAAACCCATGTTGAAAACGGCGCAAATGAAACTGTTATCCAGCAGGATTTCAAAAACATCGATACTGAACTGAAGCGTTAAAAAGCTAATGACCATGTATAAACCAATATTAAGAATTAAAGAATTAAAACATGTCCTTATCAGGTTCAGGGTTGTGGAAACCGCCCTGGATGCCGTAATTATCTTTTTATCGCTATTTGTTGTTCTTTCGTATGCCGGGATAAGCTCCATGTGGGCGCTGTTCCTGCCGCCAGTACTGTTTTTCTTTATAGCGTTAAGATACAGGACTGATGCGAACATAATAAAGCTCATTGAAAAACGTTATCCATCACTCAGGGAACGGCTCGGCGCCCTTTACGACAGCAGGGATGAGAAAAATGCAGTTGTAGATGACCTTGCTGCTTCGGTCAGTTCTGATATGGATAGTGTTAAATATTCTTCGTTCATATCCACATCACGTCTGGGTATAAGGACGGCTGTTATCCTTCTGCTCGTAACTTTCGTACTGTCCTCTGCGCTCATCCATTCACCGAAAAATCCAATGCAGACCGAAGGTCCGACCGCCATCAACCTTCCGGAAAAGACAGGAAGCGGCGCAGAACCGGATATCTTTGAAGAACCGTCCGTCGTGAAAATAGGGAATGATTCACTGGGCGTTCTGGTATATCGCAGCCAGGGGAGCGAACCCAATGTCCGGGGAGATGGAAAACAGGTTTCCGGGTATTCAAAGCTATTCCCGCCTGAAGCGTCATCTTCTGAGATGTATCAGGAAGCAGTACCCGCAGTATATCAACAGATAGTCAAAAATTATTTTACGAATCTCTCAGTTCAGGACTGATATGCTGGAAAACCCTTCATCCCTGGTATTACTGCTGCTCCTTGTGCCTGTTATTATTTTATACCTGCTCAAACCAAAGCCAAAAATTCTCAAAATGCCCTCGATCATGCTGCTTATTTCTGCCGGGAAAAAAAGAGATTTAAGGTCATTCTTTAAAACACTTATCCGTGACCCGCTTCTTCTCATCCAGCTTGCTGCCATAACCATTATCGTCTTTAGTCTTGTAAACCCTTATTTCTCTACAAATACGCCATACAGCAGCACAGTTATAGTACTGGATAATTCTGCAAGCATGTCTTCCACTGATGTAAGTTCCGACAGGTTCTCACAAGCAGTAGATATCGCTTCAGGATACATCAAAGATGGAAAGACGAGCCTGATACTCGCAGGCGGTACACCGCTGCTGCTTTTTAAAGACGCTGACATCCAGAAAGCCATTCCGGAACTCAGGGCTCAGAGAGCCAGCTCCACAGGCACCGATCTTTCCGATGCCATGCTCCTGGCTGCTGAACTGGCAGGCAAAGACGGATCAAAGATCGTCGTAATATCTGATTTCTCAGGTCAGGACATAACATTTGCGAAAAAGATGCTCGAAGCAAAAAGCATCCCTGTGGATTACAGGCAGGTTGGGGCTGCCAGGAGCAATATCGGGATAATAGATGCTCTGGTTTCGGAGAATTCCGTTAAATTCACGGTAAAAAATTACGATGCTTCCGAAAAAGATATTACAGTCGGGCTGGATGGCGGCATATCACAAACCCGGAGCATAAAACCAGGCTCAAAGGAATATTTCAGCATCCCTGTTCGCCCGGGGAAAAATACAATATCCCTTGAGCCTCATGATGACCTCCATGCAGATAATGTACTGTATATCAGCATGCCTGTTATTTCAAAAAAAAGGGTTCTTATCCTGAGCGATATAATTGAGACCGCCCCTGTATCTATCGCTTTTAATTCCATTCCAGGTGTGGAAGTTGAGGAAACTACTTTCGTGCGGGCGCCTCGAAAACCTGACCACAGTATTGTCGTGCTGCACAATTACTCAAGAGATTCACTGCTGCCCGGAACAATGGACGACCTGCGTATTTTTGTTGAGGGGGGAGGGACGCTTGTCTTTGAAGCAGAGGAAGAACTTGCTTTCATTGATACAAAAGGGCTCCTGCCTGTTGAGGTATCGGGAAGAGCAAAACCCTCTGGCTTTAAGGTCTCAGAGACCGACATGACAGCAGGGCTTGAATTTGGAGTATCGGGTTACCTGAGAGCTGCGCTCAAAGATGGAGCAGCATCATTAGCCTCTGCTCAGGATGGACCGGTACTGGCATACTGGAATGTGGGTGCGGGCAGGGTAGTTTATCTTGGAATTAACGACAGGTGGGGAGATTTCCATCTCCAGACATCATATCCGATATTCTGGTACAGGCTACTTGAATCTTCATTTCCTGCCGCCGCTGAACTTAATTTTAAAACTGGTACCGTCCTGCCGCTTGGTACCGAAAAAACAGTAGCTGCGCCGAGCTCCACTATTGAGACCTCTGACCTTTATCTTGGCGATGCCGGGTTCTATGAGATCGGGGACAAGACGATAGCCGCAAACCTTCTTGATGAAAAAGAGTCGGATATCACGGTAAGAAAAATAGATAATACAAAGTCTGATAATACGGATTCCGATAATACAGGGTCTGAAAAGACATTCGGCACAAAAATTGAAAAGATTCACCTCGTTGTTCTTTTTTCCATATTTGCCATTATTCTTCTGGCTCTTGAACTCTATTACCTGAAGCACAGGGGGGATATATGATACAATTTCAATATCCTCTTGCCGTTTTCATGGTAATCCCTGTTATACTTGCTATCCTGTACTACCTAAAACCGAGAGGAGCAAAAGCAATTTTTCTTGTTGCATCAAAGCTTGTGATAATTTCCATCATTTTGCTCTCGATAGCCTCGCCCTACACAGAAGAGTTTGTTCAGGGGATGACAGGGACTGCTGATATAACTATAATAGCAGACAGGACTGAGAGCATGCGCCTTTTTCCTCCGTCTGATGAAATTTACGGTTACCTTTCGAACCGGACGCCAACTGCCATTGACTATATATCAGGCACAAGCTCTCCCATTGGCGACGCTATTATCAGGAACGTGAGGGGGGAAGGCAGCATACTTCTTATAAGCGATGGGAATAACAATGACGGTAGAAGCATTCCTGAAGCCGTTTCTTTTGCGCGAAGCCTTAATGCAACAGTATATTATCTCAGGCAGGAGCCAGTGAAAAAGGACATTGGGGTTTCGATAGAAGGCGATGCTGCTGCTTTTCTTGATACGCAGTCCGCTTTTAGTGTAAATATCAAGACCACGGGAGATATCGAAGGCGACCTGAAGATATTGATCGACGGCAAAGTCGTTTACAGCGATCATATGAACGGCGGAAAGCGGATCCCACTGACATATTCCTTTAAAAGCGTCGGGTCTCATGAAATGAAAGCAGAACTGACAGCATTAGATGACGAATTCCCGCAGAACAATGTTTTTTACAGATCAGTGCATGTGGCGCCACGACCGCAGGTTCTTTTCATATCGGATGAGGATTCCCCGCTATCGCAGATAATAAAGGGATCATATTCAGTAGATACCGCCTCCAGTCCGGCAGATGCCTCGAGATATAAGGCTGTCATCCTGGATGACGTGAGCGCAAAAAAGCTGTCTTTTTCCGATGCCCTTACCCTGAGCGATTATGTCATAAATGGCGGAGGTCTTGTTGTTGTTGGAGGTCCTGATGCTTATTCTGACTACAATAAACTACCCCTGTTCGAACAGCTAATCCCTGTAAAATACGGTGGAGTTCCTCCCAAAAGCGCTAAAACCGCAGTTGTGCTTATCGTGGATATATCCGGAAGCACAGGCGACATCTCTGGCACCGAACCCAAACTCGGAGTTGAAAAGGGGCTTGCGATCCAGGTTCTTGATGACCTCAGCGCCGGGGATCTCATTGGAGTGATCGCATTCAATAATGCCCCGCATACGGTCGTGCCGTTCGCGCAGTATGCAGAAAGGTCTGATGCCGAAGATGCCATACAGCGGCTCAGGTACGGGGGAACGACGCACCTATCGCCTGCACTTGCCGTCGCGCACGATATGCTAAGGGATTTCGATGGCGGAAGGAATGTAATTGTGATATCTGACGGCGCGGTGGCTGACAGCGATGCATCAATAAAAGCCGCCCGTTCCATGTCGGATGGGGGAATATCGATATATGCTATCGGGGTGGGCGGGGATACGGATGTAGAGTTCATGATGCGGCTTGCAGAAGCAGGAGGCGGCGGATACCTCAGACGGGATGCTGCTCACGGCATTAAAGTGTTATTCGGCGAAAAAGAAAGCAGGGACAGGGGAGATGGCTATCCGCTTCTGATAATGAACAGCGGTCACTTTATTACACAGGACTTCGTGCTTAACGCAACGGTTTACGGTTATAATAACGTGCATGCAAAGCAGAACGCACAGGCGCTTGTAATGACAGGGAACGGCAATCCGGTCATAACTTCCTGGAGAGCAGGGCTGGGAAGGGTGGTCTCGATAACCGTGGATAACGGGAATGCCTGGGCGCCTGCGCTGTACGGGGCAGGGAATTCAAGGCTCATCGCGAGCTCGATAAACTATGCTATCGGGACACCGGATGGTCTGGAACTACGCGCTCTGGACGGGGAAGTCGGTGAACCTGTTGATGTGCTTTTTTCCTCTGACAGCGAGCCCGTCCTTTCCTTTGACGGCACACAGCTGCAGTTTGTAAGGGCCGGGGATAGGCAGTTCCATACAGCTGTTTATCCGAATTCAACAGGATTCCATGACATTTCAGGCTATACAGTTGCCGTGAACGAACCAAAAGAATACCGGGAAACTGGCAATAACGAATTGATAGCAGGGATAATAACAGCGGGCGGCGGTCATGTATTTGATCGGTCTCGGCTTGAACAGCTGATACCTGAAATAACAGCTAGAAAAACAGGCATGGTCAAGCAGGTCATAGATATGAGACCTGTCTTCCTGCTGGCAGCGCTCTTGCTTTACAGCGCTGAGGTCTTATTAAGAAGGATCGCTGATCTGCTTTGGTAGCATGTTGTGCGCTGCAGAGAAGAACAACGTTTTTCAAAATACTATTTCTTCCATCTCTTGAGTTTAGGAATTGAAGTTTTTGCTTTTTCTTTGGATTCATTCTCAGACATACTGGTCAGAGTGACCATTAAACTT
>JAHIHJ010000303.1 GCA_018899795.1 Methanobacteriota archaeon | reverse complement strand
TCAATAAAGTATATAAACAATCATTCGTAACTATACTAACAATTATGCAAGGAATATATCAAGGCTATCCAGTAATGCTCCATGATAGAGCTTGGACTGTAATCCTTACTTTATCGCAAGATAATACTGGCACAGCTCATTTTGACCGAGCCATAGAAATCATTGAAAATTCTGGACAAGCAACTGTTGGCAATCGGCATTTAAATCCCCCATAACTATGAAATCATCCTCGCCCTGATACTTACTCTTAGCGTCCTCAACCAACTTGAACAGGTCATTAATCTCCTGAGTAGCAGTATCGGGGTCTGTGCACAAGAGGGTATTACAGTCAAGCAACTTCACCCTCTCGCCAAGTGTGAAACCATTATATTTAATTAACATTAGCACCATTAAATTCCGTTGACCCTGAGACTGATATTAAAATTTTCCGAAATTGTCTTCCCTTTATTGCAAATTAAATTTTAATGTAATTAAAAAGATTCCGTGCGTATCCGCGTCATCCGCGTGATCCGTGTTCTATGTCATGATTTTCTCTTAACCGATGACGAATGAAATTCACTTCTTTCTGACCCTCACCGCGTTCGCATGCGCCGGCAGCCCCTCTGCCTCTGCAAGATCGATGATGGTATCCCCTATGCTCTCAAGCCCCTTCTTATCTATTATCTGCACGCTTGATTTTGTCACGAAATGATCTGTATTGAGACCTGAGAACACGCGCGCATATCCTGCTGTCGGGAGCACATGGTTTGTGCCTGAGGCATAGTCGCCTGCGGACACAGGCGCGTAATTTCCAATGAATATCGAACCCGCGTGATTTATTCTCTCCAGGATGTTCACATCTGTCATTATCTCAAGATGCTCGGGAGCGAACCTGTTGGAGAACCCGATGCACTCATCAAGAGTGCCTGTGAGTATTGCAGCATTGTCAAGCGATTTCCTGATTATCTCAAGCCTTGCAGAGGTCTTCAATTGAAGTTCTATATTCTGTCTGACCTTTTTTGCAAGTTCATCAGACGTGGTGACAAGAACGCAGACAGCATCAGGGTCGTGCTCAGCCTGTGCGAGCATGTCGGCAGCGATATGATCAGCTTTTGCCGAGCCATCCGCTATGATAAGCACCTCGCTTGGTCCTGCAGGAAAATCAATAGCAGTCCCGCAATACATCTTCGCAGCAGTCACATACACGTTGCCCGGTCCTACGATCTTATCCACTTTCGGAACTGTCTCTGTACCGTAAGCCATCGCTGCCACCGCCTGCACGCCGCCGACGCAAAACACCCGGTCTGCGCCCGCGATAAAAGCAGCCGCAAGCGTAAGCGGGTTCACGCTCCCGTCCTGCCTTGGAGGAGTACATACCACCACATTCTCAACACCTGCTACTTTTGCAGGTATAACGGTCATGAGCGCTGTGCTTGGGTACGAAGCCCTTCCCCCCGGGACATAAGCGCCCACGCTGTCAAGAGGTGTGATATGCTGACCCAGTTTTATACCTGGTCCGAACTCTTTTATCCAGTCCTTCTGGAGCTGCGCCTTGTGGAACGCGCGGATATTTGCGGCAGCATTTTTAAGATGCCGGATAAGTGCATCATCAACGGACGAAAGTGCAGAATCGATCTCACTTTCCGGAACTTCGATCTCCTCTATTTTTACCTTATCGAATTGCAGTGTATATTTGCGAAGCGCCGCATCTCCATTCTTCTTCACATCCTCCAGTATGGGCACGACCGCCGCCATTACATCAGCCAGCCCTTTGCCGCGGCTGGTCAGACGCAGGGTCTCCTCATCGGTAAGTTCAGAAATCCGCTTTGTCAGCATCGCTATTTCTTTTCCAGGTCTTTCCTGATATCCTGCTTCACGTTCTCAAGCTTTGGAACTTCTGTTATGAACTTGCTCATCTCTTCTTCGCGTTTCCTGGTCTCCGGGGACTTGGCTTTCTCGTGGCATTCCTTGCACCTGTATCCGGTCACAGCAAGCCGCGCAGAATACACCGGATGCCGTATCTTGATGTTCAATTCTTTCCCGCAGTCTATGCACTTGTTCTGGCTAGTATTCTTCATGTTGTCCTTTTCACCTCAGCTATTTTTAATAAATAACCCTTGTCACATGAATCCGATATATCTTCTCCAATACTTACAACATTGAACTTATCCCCGCGCCGCATTCCTTCCGGGCGGCACATGACATAATTAGTGCAGCCTGTAATGTTGCAGGGCACAGGTTCATATGTTATTGTCGAACCTTTCATGGCTTTCCTGGACTCAACGCTTATTTCAACAGGCAGTTCAATAACTTCAACAGCGCAGACGCCGGAGTCGTGCACATAACACTCAAGCTTTCCCCCGTTTCGCAGTGCGGTTATCCTGTATCTGCTTCCAATGTTAAGACCAAGGCAGGTTTTATTTAACCTGCACGGCTCACACTCCTTCACGCCGCCTTTAAAATTGAACTCGTTCCCTGTTTTTGCAAGTTTTGTTCCAATTAATGTTATTATTGTATCCGATTCTTCCATTTGCTTCACCTGTTTATCCTTATTATTATCAAATCACTTTAGTGATCCTGGCAACGTTCTCTGCCGCAACTTGTGTAAGCCCTGTCCCGAGTATCGTGTACCTCTCAGGGCGGATTTCGTGTGCATGAAGGAGTGCTTTGATAATATATTCTTCCTTTATACCAAGGTCATGGGCATTTACAGGCGCGCCGATAATTTTCAGGGCGTTCCTGACCTCCTGCCAGTTGCCTCCGTGCAGGTACATCATCATTATCGTCCCCACGCCGCACTGCTCGCCATGCAACGCAGGTTTTGGCGCCAGTTCATCCAGGGCATGGCTGAACTTGTGCTCTGAGCCGCTAGCAGGACGTGATGAACCTGCGATGCTCATTGCAACACCGCTTGCCACAAGCGCTTTCATCACCATCCATGCTGACTCCTCAATACCAGGTTTTATAGTATCCGCTGATTCAATTAACATTTTAGCGGTCATGTTCGAGATTATGGAAGCATATTCGCTGAAAGGTTCGCCCCGCAGCCTGTGCGCAAGGTCCCAGTCCCGCACTGCCGTATAATTAGAAATAATATCCCCGCATCCCGCTGCAAGAAGCCTGTGCGGCGCTTTGACTATGATCGCAGTATCAGCAACCACTGCAAGCGGCGTATGCGCGGATTCAGAGACTGTCCTTCCTTCCCTTATTATCGAGGCGCGGGAGGAAACGATGCCGTCGTGCGACGCAGCTGTGGGGATGCTTATGAACGGCAGGTCAAGGTGCATGGAAGCAAGTTTGGCTATGTCTATTGACTTCCCGCCCCCTACGCCCAGAAGGAATGAGGCTTTTACCTCGGAAGCTTTGTTCTCAACTTCTGCGACTTCCTCAAGCGTTGGCTTCCTGACAACAACAGTGTCCACTGAATAACCCGCTTCTTCCAGTGATGATGCGGCAGTCTTTCCGGCAGCCCGAAGCGTAGAGTTTCCCGCGACTATGAGCCCATTCCCATTAAGTTTAAGGTCTTTACATACCTTACCAGTATCATGAATCACACCGTGACCAACATCAACGATCCTGGGAAGCTCCATCCATTTGTTCTTATGGTTTTCTCTGGATTTCATAAGGTCTCGCTATGAATATATTATAAGGTTTCTCTATGAATATATTAGATACTTTCTGGCAGTATATATATAAGTATTACATAAGCGGGATAGTCAACGACGCTTCTTACAATCCCGTGGACACAGTGACTTATGCGATCGTCCTTGGAATATGTCTTTTTGGCGTTCTGAAGCTGCTCATAAAACTCAAAGTGGAAATAGACACCCGTTTCATAATCGCTGTCACGCCATACATCCTTGCAGGCTCATCGCTGCGGGTGCTTGAGGATTCAGGTTTATTCCTGCCGCCGCTGCAGTATCTTTTCGTTACGCCGGTCATTTATTTTGTCATTTTTGCAGCAACGATATCCATTCTTTCATTAACTTTGGTCCTTGAAAGAAAAGGGAAAATAAAGGATTATCACAGGGTTTTTTGTGCCGCAGGGATAGCATGGACTCTAGTAAATATCGCAATTCTTCTATCAATAGGGGAAGTGAAGCATCTTGGATACGCTATCGCGATACTGACCCTTGGCATCCTCTCGACCGGCGCAGTATATCTCGTCTCCCGCCAGTTCAATTTTGCTATTCTCACGGACAGGATCAATATATCAATCCTTTTCGCCCATCTGCTTGACGCATCTTCCACGTATGTGGGGATGGACTGGCTGGGTTATTATGAGAAGCACGTTGTACCAACGTTCTTCATTGATTTTGCAGGGAATTATACAGACCACCCGGCGCTTGTGATGTTTCCGCTGAAGCTGCTTGTGTTCATACCTGTGTTCTATTTACTTGACAGGGGGATGGAAGATGAAAAAGACAGGAAACTTATACATCTCATGAAACTTGTCATACTGGTTCTGGGTCTATCGCCTGCTGTAAGGAACACCCTGCGTATAATGATGGGAGTATAGAATGCAAAAAGATCTGGAATATCTCTATTCATCAAGAAAATACATCCTTGCGGCAGTTGCAGTTTTCACTGTTTCGTTCATTGCGGGCATACTGATATCGGCAAAATACCCGGAAGCTTCCGAAAAAGTGCTTGAGATGATGAAAGTTGCTTATGGCGGCATTACCGCGCTTGACCCGTTCGGGATGATGATCGCGATATTCAAGAACAATCTTCAAAGCACTTTCATTGCCCTCCTGCTGGGATTAGGGTTCGGGATATTTCCATTTGCTGTTGCAATGCTCAACGGGCTTGTACTTGGAATACTTGTAGAATCTTTTATAAAAACAAAGGGTGCCTTTTTTGTTCTTGCCGCGATCCTTCCCCACGGTATTCTCGAACTTCCCATTGTACTTATAAGCATAGGTATAGGGTTCAGGTTGGGTCATGCTGTATATCTGTCATTCATCCGCCTGAAAACGGGGCATGAACTATTGCACGAATTGGAGCAACTATGGTACGAATTGAAACAGGGTATCATTTTTTATATAAAAATAGTTGTTCCACTGCTCTTACTGGCTGCGGTGATTGAATCTTACATTACCCCGTTATTCATTTCCGGGTTTCTCAAATAGATTGAACCAGAGCCAGCTTTTACAATATTACTCTTGCTTACGCCCGCTTAGCTGTGCATTTCGATCAAAGCGTCGTCTGTGTTCAGCAGATATATTGCCCTTTCTGAGTGTATCTCGTCCATCTCTTCGTGGGATTCCTTTCTCATGTCAACGCTGGAACGCATGTAATTTCTATCGTCAACCGGGAAGTCGGAAAAAACCCCTCTTGGAAACGACAATTTGAGGTCGTTATCCTCGAAGAGGATCTCAGGTTTACCTGGAACATTATCTGCCACTAACCCTTTATATGCCATATGTTTCATCTCTTTATGTAAACGTTTTTGGCAAAGATACCTTGGTTCCTATTGTATATAAAACTTTACCATAATTATAATGATTATTCAGGAGAGATAAACGGATCAGATCGATAATATATGTAGATATCATCATCGATCTAAATATATAACCCTCCGTTTATATCGATCACCTGACCTGTTATATAGTCCCCGTCCTGTGATGTCAAGTAAGCCACGGTCGCAGCCACCTCGGAGGCTTTTCCCAGCCTGCGCAGGGGTATCTGCGCCAGTATCTTTTCCATTGCTTCATCCGGGACGCCTTTTACCATGTCGGTTTCAGCCCTGAGCCGCAGACTTTATTCACGCAATCGGATGATACTTCAACAGGTATCCCCGCTCCCGCGCCAGCTTTACTCAGTGCGTCTTTCAACACCGCAGAACCCAGCTGTGCCGGGCTTATATCCTTAAGGCTTCCTCCGAATTTCCCTATTGCCGTCCTGACAGCGGACACGATAACCACTTCCCTTATTGTTTATCTCCAGACATTTTTCCAGACATATTATATTAGCAACCCTCCGTCCACGGAGATTACCGCTCCATTGATAAAACTCGCCTCGTCCGAAGCAAGGAATAACATAGTATTTGCAACATCTTCGATCTGCCCCAATCTTTTAAGAGGGGTTTTTTCCTTCATCATTTCAAGTATCTTTTCGGGAATACCTGATGTCATTGGAGTGATTATGAAACCAGGCGCTATGGCATTCACTCTGATCCCCTTTTTGCCGAGTTCCTTGGCTAGCGTCTTTGTCATACCGATAAGACCTGCCTTTGAAGAGGCATAGTTGATCTGCCCGACATTTCCGTACAATCCCACAATGGAAGAAACATTGATGATCTCTCCGCTTCCCTGTTCTATCATGGGTCCAACCACAGCCTGTATGCAGTTGAAAGGTCCTTTAAGATTGATATTTATGACCCTGTCCCACTGCTCCTCTGTCATTTTTACGACAAGGGCATCCTGTATAATACCTGCATTGTTTATCAGCACGTCTATCCTGCCGTATTTTTTGATCGTTTCCTGAACGACATTTTTTACCTGTTCCCTGTTGGAAACGTCAAGCCTGGCAAAGAACGCCTCGCCCCCGTTCTGCCTGATCTCGTTTGCAGTTTCCTCCCCCCCTTTCTCATTCACATCCGCTACAACTACTTT
>JAHIHJ010000002.1 GCA_018899795.1 Methanobacteriota archaeon | reverse complement strand
TGGGGAGGTTGCATGGGATTCCGCGATGCGCCGGAAATTTATGGTGTTATTTTTATAAATATTATAACAGCATCCGCTATTCCTTCGCCCCTCTTATCACTTTATCAATTCAGATGCGAATGAATTTCAGATTTCAGGCATGTATTCTTTTAAAGCATTAATAATTATCTTGACTTTCATGATGAGGTCTTTGCTCCAGAAGTAATTTACTCCATCCCCGCCATCTCAAGCGCCATCTCCGGTCTTCTATCCACATCATGCCGCAGGACGACGAATGGCTCCACAGCCTGCCCCTGGATGTACTCCTGCACATTTTCGATCATGATATCTTGTTTTTCTTCTATATGACGATCCGAAGCCCCCGCTATTTCCACCGCTCCTCTTATCACTTCTTCAATTCAGATACGGCTTAAATGAACGACTGTATTACACTTTCCGGGATCTGGAAGTATTTTTTAACAATGTTAGTAAATATTCTCTCCTGTGCGTACCCGCTCATCGAATAGGTATCATCAAAATCCCTGGAGTTTTCAAGTTCCTTTGCAACAAGGCGCATGCGCACCTTTGCGCCCGGGGTTTTGAGGGAATGTTCCATCCTTGAAAGGATATTTAAATAATAACCAATACGCTTTGCTCTATCCGAGCCTACGTTTTTTACCAGCCCGCAGTGAACGCAAAAAGGATGCGATTTCAACCCCTGTGGAGCTTCTCTCACCATAAATGGAAGCCAGACTTTTTCTATATTTCCGCAATCTTTATGGTCACATTTCAAAGTTATCTACCTTACACTATCTATTGCACACGACCATATATTTCTATCGCTTGTAATATATATATATATTATCACTATCATTATGATAATAAATTTGTTGGGGCTTTAAAAAAATTATATATCTGCGGTTGATTTTCTGATAGGATACAAAACAGGTTCTTTGGCTGATGCCCTTATCCTGACCGCCCCTCCAAGAATCGGTATTTCTTTCCCTGGTTCGAACCTGATAGGTTTGAAATTCTTAAGAATGATGGTATCACTGGCTGTAGATTCTATCTCAAATTCTCCAAAGATCATACCTGGCATGAACTCCCTGGGTACCCGATATTGTTTTAAGGTCATTGTCACGTTATTATTATCCAGGGCTGCGATCTCTCCTGATATGAGTAAAAAATAGCTATTTACATCATATTCTATCCGGTATTCAAATTCTTCACCAACTTCATAAATGATATTTGATTTCAGTCTACCGTGTTTGAATGTGGTTGTAAACATTTCATAATTAAAATCTTTTAAAAATGTGGAATATGTTGAAATATTGGGATTATCCATTAGTTTTTTCTGATACTCGGTCATATTTTTTCTTATGATTATTGCCATCCCACCATCCTGTATTTCCTTTAAATTCAAGGTGTATCCTTCATCAAGACTGAGTGATCCGTTATTTGAGATAGTCTTCGTTACTGTAGTAAATCCGCTCACAAAATTGATCCTATCAGTTTTAGGAAGCCAGTAGGATTCACCAAGGAAGTGTATCCCATTTCCATGTTTATATGTTTTATATATAGCATTTCCGATATCTACCGTAGCATTTTCTGAGAAATACATGCTGAGTTCCTCAGTAGAACTCATATTGTCAATATCAAAGTTAAATCCCGGATAATTCGATCCGTTTATATTAATATAACTTCCTAGCAGGGTTGACTGCGGTATTCCCCGTATTTCGCCAGATACCGAATACGGGAACGCTATATCATTGATCACTTTAAATCGGATATTATTACCCAATATCATGGCGCCGTCGTCTATTTTAATTGGATCGGGGTTTTTCAAAGTGATCTTTGAAGAACTGATATTTGTTATTTCAAAATCCCCGATAGAATCTCCAGCTTTTAGGATAGTCGGGCTGTCTGAATAAAGCTCAGTTTCCACGACTTTTACTGAGTTAAAAGTTATTGATACAATCCTTGCCCTGAAAACCACAGTAGTGTTTTTAGCCAGAGTGGCTCTGGATTCGAATATTCCTCCAACACCCACTAATTTTGAATCAACAGTACTTCCCCCTTTTCGAAGTTCAAGCATGGCTGTATCTCCTTTAGAGCTTATAAGCTTAACATACAGGGAATAGCCATTATCAAGGTTCCATACCGTACTCAAGTTTATCGTTTTTTCCGCATTCTTAAGTAACACCTTTGATAAGAGCCCGATGTCGTTCTTGTTTATTATTTTATAATTAGAACCAGTAAAGGTGATCTCATTTCCATGTACAGTTGAGATATATGTAGCATTTCCTGCCTCTATTGTGCCGTTATTGGAAAAAGAAAGATCGAGCTGTTCGTAAGATATGTTTTCATCGATATCGTAATAGAATCCAGGGAATTTGCTTCCATCGATCGAAACATTTCCAGTCATGGCAATGGGCATTCCTCTTATCTTGAAATCAAGCCTTTGAGAATTGCCCAGGACTAATGGTTTTGTTATTTGTTTATCTTTTTCTTTGGTTGGTTTGATGTAGGGTACTATTTTAATATCATCCCACCACACCTGAAATGTATCATTGATCGGAACCCTGTTATATACTCTGAAAGAAAGTCTGGCATTCTTTGATAAAAATACTGGTATCTGAACTCTTTCCCAGCTTTTGTTACCAACACCTGTTTCCCATATAACGTTATTGTCTAAAAGAACCTGCTTTGAAATATTGTTGGTAGCATTGGTATATGAGTCCCTTATATAAAATGAAATAGTTGCTATAGATTCCTGATCAACTGTGATGTTCTGGTGGAGTTCTCCGGATTCTCTTGAACCATTGGCACTAAAGTTCATCTCATAAGAATATGGTGGAGATATCCAGGACCTATCAGTATAGTTGCCAGTAATATTTTCATTGCTGCCTGTGAAGTCCCATCCCTTGCTCGTTGTCATTTCTCCGTTGGTGATGGTAATATCAGCAGTAAAATCATTAAGCTCAAAGATCGGCTTTACCCAGAGGTGCACTGTTCTATAAGTGTAGTTATCTTTTAAAAGGATGAACTCAAGTTTTTGTTTGGTATCATTTCCACCCAATGCTATTGAAGAGGTCATTCGTGGAATAAAAGTCACATTATCTAACCACTTACTTTCATGTTTTAGAATTAACGGTTGCTCCCTCAGGATCTTGCCCCCGAGCTGCACCCTGATGGTATAATTTACAGGCTGGTATTCATGGTTCTCGATACCTGTTAAAAGTGACGTGGGCATATTAATATAGACTTCATCTGGATAATTCTCTGCCATTCCTGATGAGCCCAGGATATATAATGCAGTGAACTTCTCTGGTTCTCTTGTTAAATTTGCATAGAGCACAACTGCACTGACTAAAATTATCGCGATTATCATTGTTCGAATAAGCGTCTTCTCAAGCGCAGGGTCATATTCAGGACCGGACTCGACGTCTTTGCTCTTCAAGGTAAGGTAGAAAGATCTTATATCTTTAAAAGAAAATTCGTAAGCATCATCCCCTAATTTCTTCCTCTTAAAATATGTTGCCAGGAGAAGTGCACCCATAATTATGGAAAGGCTTATCACTATGGAATTTGGCCTGAAGCCCCAGGGTGTGTAGTTGAGACCAAAACCATCAAAGACCACGATCGCAATGCTAAGACCTATACTGAGAGTGAATCTTTCGATCGTGGAAAGTTCTCTTTTTTTCGGGAACATGAAAGATATCAAAAGATAACCTGGGAGGAAGAGAAGGAAGGGCAGGGCAATGAGAATTCGAATAAATGTCTGACTGAAAGGGGGGATCAAAATAAATATGATCGAAAAAATGATCAGGAGGATACTTAACTTGATATCGAAATGCAAAACATTTAAGTTTGCTTTGATCTTCTTACTTAGATCAAGAAGAGTTCGTTCGAACGGTTGTGGGGTTTCCGGGTTTTGTTCGACCCTGGGTTCTATTGTTTCTGTTTTAAAGATAAAAGCGTATTTCCCCGATTCTTTTTCGACCAGGATCCCGTCATGTACAAGAATATTGCATATTAGCCTTATATGAAGTACATCTAAATGATTTATAACAGAATGGTGGATGAGATCCTTTAATATCAAATAATTAAAGATCTCAACCGGGCTCAAGCCATCTTTGGATTCCTTTAAAACTTTAATTATTAGCTCTTTTAGATCTATTTCCATTGTAATTCGGTCTCATTAATGTTTATTTCTTAAAATATAACTTATGTTTTATAAAGATAATTGTCTGAGCCAGTGCCAGCCCGATAGTGTCAGCAAGAAGGTCGGGAAGGGTTGCAGATCTGCCTGGTACGAAAGACTGGTGGAACTCATCGCTTGCACCGTACAAAGTGCCAATGATGACTGCAAATATATAGGCATGATCCCTTAAACTCTGGTATGGAGAATTCTTGAGAGTGTAGTACAGCAGGTATCCGAAGCCTGCATAATATACAAGATGAGGTGCCTGATTAGGGTATTTTATGAAAATATAGAATGGATATAACAGGAACCCAATACCATTCCTTTCAAAGGACTTGAAGATGGGTTCAATAAAGTGAACAACAGCTTTGGAATCAACAGGGTTCGAGCCTGATGAGATATAGAAGATAAATGCGGCATAGAGAAGAGTAAGATATAAATAAACTCTGAATCGGTCTTTCATGGTTCTTCCTGCAGATCTTTCATTTTCTTTTCTTTCATGATGAGAAAGCCGTATATAGTTTACCTTGAAATAAATATTGGTTTAATCATATTATTGCCGATGTTTATTCTTAATTGCCGTCTTGCACTCCCGCCTACCCGCCCCCATCTCTGTCCACCGCTGTCGAAACTGTCCTTCGACAGCGTAAATTATGACTCCCTAAAAAAGCAGTGCTTCAGTATAGCGATTATATTAAATAACGAATCTCTCCATATATGATTGAATAATTCTATTGAATTTACCAAAATCATCAAGGTAATCAGTTAAATTACTATATACTATTCCATCATCCACATGGGCATATCGGTGAATCAAAATATTTCTAAAACCCTTCATGTCTTTCAGCCTTTCGCCAAATTCCATATCCAGAACATTTTTTTCGACCAGTATATCAATAATACTCTCTTCATTTGATGGCATGCCCAATCTTTCAGATGAAACAATCATAGCACAAACATCTATAACTGATTCAATAGCCACTTCAATAGTTTTTTCACAAGCTCTTCTACTTTTTAGATCATGTAAATATTCTTCTTCATCAGGCAGCATCTCTTTCAATTCTTCGATATACTGCATCATTTCATCAAGTTTCAAATGAATCCGAGCTCTATCTTCTCTCTCCATGTTACACCCCCAAACCAGAAT
>JAHIHJ010000035.1 GCA_018899795.1 Methanobacteriota archaeon | reverse complement strand
TAAAGAAAACACTTCTGATGCTTTGTGTGTTAAGCATCATTGCAGCAGGAATACCCGCTGCATTAGCAGCGAATAATGAAACTAATGTAACTAATGCAACTGCGACGCCAACTGCGAACGTAACAGTAACACCGGCTGTAACAACCCCTGTTGTAACAACCCCCCCTGTTGCAACCACGCCAGGAAAGTTCAGGGTCGGCCCATCTATCACGCTAAGACCTGTAACCGAAGTGATAGAAACCAACCAGGATGGAATTGTTGAATTGTTCATGACCAACCCATCCTTGAACGATGTAACGTTGACCGTGGATGCACTAATCAAAGTACCAAGCGGTATACATGTTTACGGTGAAAGTTTCGGACAGGGAGCAGGCGCCGGAGTTGTAGCCGGGACATTCAGTGTTCCGCCCGGTACATCACGAACTATAATTGTTACTGTAAAAGCGGATAAATCAGCACGCATCGGCTCACACACTCTCTCGTTCACAGGCTTGTACTGGCCGGGTAATGATAAAGACAATTACCAGCCTTTGAGCCTTACATACTCTGTAACTGTCAAGGAACCCTCAAAGGATCCTGAGAGTGCCCCCGCTGTTCCAAAAACTGACGCTGCCGGAAAAGAAATACCCCTTACCTGGATAATACTGGCAGCAGTAATACTTGGCGGAATTGCCGTAATATTCGGGCTCGGGAGGAGACCTCCAAAGACAGAGGTAAACTTACAGCAGTAAGTGAGCGAATGAAAAATGAAGAAGATCAGGGTAAGCATAGAAGGAGACGGCAGGGTCACGATAAAGCTCAAGAAAATTAGACCGGTCGTTGAAACAAGAGAGACTGGCAGGGAGCTTGCCGCTGCAGGCGGTGATCTCCTCCTTTCTTCTTCCCTGATAAACCAGATGGAGATAAGAGTGGAGTCAGTGTTCAGACCAGGTCAGAGCGATGTCGAGATCGCGTATGCACTATCGGGTTTGAAGTACCCTGATATGCTCCATAAATTCTCATCAAACGAGGTCGTGGCGCATGCAACACAGGACAGGATAATAACGGCGGCTGAAAAAATGGCTGAGCATATACTGAGAGAAAGACCTGATGCTCCAAATATTATAGTTGGCGTGCATACACATCCGGACGGTGTTGCAGAATTATCCGGGCAGGATAAAAGCAGCATGCCACGAATTGCGGCAAAGCTTAAGGAGCGAATTGCAGGAGCGAATGTGGTTTTTGCTGTCCATGCAGTGAGCAGGGAATCTCCAAGGGCAAGAGCGCAGCCTGCAAAGATCGCAGTGAACAGGATAAAGTGGAGCAGCATCACACGAACGCATGAAGTTGCATTTTTTAATGAGAAAGCAGAACCTGTCGGGGTTTCGATATGAGCAGCATCGCAAAGCTCAAAGCTCTACTTGAACTGGATGAAGAGGGTGAAAAGATAGCGGAAGTAATTGCGGGGATGCTTGTGGATGACAGGAAGAGAAATTTTTTTGTCACAAGGCTTGTTGAGATCGGGAGCCAGCTTCGGGGGATGGATGCGAAACTGGAATTAACAGAGGCTGAGGATGCTGTGATGCATTTTGTGGTCGATGCGAAAAGACCTCTTACAACAACTGAAGTCTCTGAGAGTATTGGAAACGATTTCCCAAGCCTGAAGTACAGGACGCACACATCGGCAGCTTTAAATTCTCTGGTGAGCAAAGGAATTCTCGGAAAATATAAGGATGGTTACAGCTTCTACTTTACCACGCCAAGGGAAGCGGTGATGGTTAAGCTTAAGAAAAGAGAGGAGGAACCTGGAAAATGCTCACCGGCTGAGATTGCCAAAGAAACGGGGATGCCTCTTGGAACGGTGTTGAATGTGATCGAAGAAATGATGGAATGAATCGTAATTTAATACCAAGGTTCATATGGAAATAAATCTTGGGGACGAACGTATCATGGTGCTGCATGCCAGATATTCTGCTGATCAGATTCGAGAGAAAGCTAATGCAAAACGCATTGAAGCATTCGGCATGATAGCAAAATTAATACAGCGGGTGCAACCAGAAGATATAAAAATTGCAGCGTTCCAGAAACGCTTTGAACCTTTCTGGTTTGTGGTTGCCTCGTCCCGCTATGTATATGATAGATGTCATAAATATCATGTCGAAGTCGCCCCGAAAGTGCATGCGGTAACTGTTCATGGGAATAAATATCTGGTGATGGGTGATCTTAACAACTCGTTTGAATTGGAGGCTGTTGATCATTGTACTGAAGAGTTCAAGCGCGAATTAATAATCGATGCATTTCATGGGAATGAAGTGGATCTTAAAAAATATTTGAATTATCCGAAATCTGAAGTTCCAGATATTGCAGCACTTAAGACAAAAATAAAAAAAAGGTCGTTGAATTCGACGCGTTGACAGGCGAGGCAAAATTTGAGGACGGTGTTATAATGAAACAGGTTACGAAAGTGTTAGAAAATAACGCATTCTTTGATTTCAGTGCTGATGCTGCAGGTACATTGATCCCGGGTGCAAACCTCGTAGTAAAATTAGGCAGGATGGCAGCAAAAAAGGCGATCCATTAATTATCAGAGTTCCTATTATGACAATTTCAATTCAAAAGGTTGACGAAAGTGAGCTTTTAGTCCTCATTAATTCTCATAAGTATTACTGGAAGAAGCTGAAGTCTGAAAAGGATGTTAAAGTTTCGGAAGATGATCTGGATAAAATGATACACGAAATACGTAAGAAGAGGTCTGCTTGATAGTGATTTATAATTATAGGTTATAGGTGGATAAAAAATGAAAAATTTGGGTAGAATAAGAATAATTATGATCGCAGCGCTGGCTCTCATGATCCTTACAGGCACATGCGCCACCGTGAGCCTTTCGAACTCAGGCGGCGGGACATGGAAATACCAGCGCGAGAAAAGCATAATCGGTATTTTAATGGTATCTTCCTAAGAAAGAAATGATAATCGTGGCAAGTATTAATAATGAGATGGCTTAATAATGAACGATCATGGTGAAATAAATGAAAACAAAACTGGCTTATAAAAAAATTTC
>JAHIHJ010000302.1 GCA_018899795.1 Methanobacteriota archaeon | reverse complement strand
TTTTCATCACAATGAATCCTGGCTATTGACTCTAACCTTCCAAGAAGATTTACCATAAAAATTTCAAAATACAAATCTGTAACAGGATCGCCTTCATATTTCATCCTTGCACGTGTTAAGAAACGCAATGTTACTCTATTTAAATTTAGTTTTGCTCCTTCATTGAGAAGCTCAGAGGATTCTATTATCTGGCAGTCATCCCTATATGAATTACCATCAAAAATGATTTTCTCAATGTCCTTATTTATACAGGTTACTTTCTCAAGAAAATATTTTCCATTATTTGTTCCTATCCCCATATTCCCTCGTTCCTGAAAAGCTTTGATACATATTTTAATATAATCAACCGCGCGACCGATCAGGATAAAATTAAACGCTAATCTGTCATCCATTCCATAATAATTTATTTGATCAAGAGGCGGTTCAATAATAAAAGGACGCGGAGCATCTATTTTCTTCTTTTGCCCCCTGATTTCCGAAAGAATCGATGTTTCAAAAACATATGAATAGACGCACATATTCTGAGCCATACATTCGTTACATTTCCGTCTTATATCCGGGCACAGTAATTCTCTCAAACCAAGTCCAAAAACACCTCTTAAAGCTGAACCCTTATATGGAGGGAGAATAAGTTGTTGTTGTGGTTTTATGACAAACCGGTATTTAGACAACTTCATCGATGCTTTTCACCACCTCATTTTCAGTAGCTCTTTAGTTGATGAAATATATAAGAGTTAATATCAGTGGATTGGAATAGCCAGAGACCAAAAATTAAAAAATAAAAAAAAGAAAACCAGGATTACCGCGCCGCTTTCGCAACACGCTCGATATTGTCCTTCTTGCCCATGGCAAACCCTTTAACATCATAGTTCGCCGCGGCGATGATCTCATCTGCAAGCGCATCAACAAGCAATTTCTTCTTGCCGAATGCAGCCTGCTGCGCGCCCTGAGAAATTAATCTCAGCGCAGTATCAACACGGCGCTGCGGGGCTGTATCGACTGACTTTGGTACTGCGATGCCTCCATACTGCAGTCTGACCGTCTCTTCTCTTGGACCTGCGTTCGATATCGCGTTCACCAGTACCTGCACCGGGTTCTGACCGGTTTTCTTGCTGATGATCTCAAAAGCATCCTTAACTATCCTGTTCAAAGTGATCTTCTGCCCTGTGTTATGCTCTTCCCGCATCATTTTGTTGACAAGCCGCTCAACGATGTTCAGATTCGATTTACTGAACTGCTTTTTAGAATTCTTTCCGCAGCTGTGGGGGATGAATATAGGCGCAAGATTAATGTAATTCCTGACACTTGGATCTTTGACCTCAACTTCAGAAAAATCCCATTTTCCATATAATTTGTGCATATTATCTCACCGGTTTTTCCTTCTTTCCAAGCACCATCTGCCTCAGGTCCACATTATTCACTGATACGACCTTCCAGCGCACGCCAGGGATGTCGCCCATTGCTCCACCCATCCGTCCGCCTATACCTTCAACGACAACCTCATCGTGTTCGTCTATGAAGTTGATGGCGCCGTCAAGAGGACAGAATGCTGTTACCTGTTTACCGTTCTTGATCAGCTGCAGCCTGATGCATTTTCTTATGCCTGAATTGGGCTGTTTTGCTTCTATTCCGACTTTTTCAAGCGCTATACCTCTGGCGCGTGGCGCCCCCGCAAGCGGGTCAGCCTTTACATCAAGATTAAGAGCCCTCCGGCTATAATTGATATCGCTCCATCTGAACTTCTTATGCTCGCTCTTGAGTTTCCGAGCGGCGTACATTCCTTTTCCCAAGTTTTTTCCTCCGTATAATGCCCCTCGCGACCCCGCATTTAAATGCAAGGTCTAACGGGGTCTATTGTATGACTACATCATCGATATTATGGTGCCTCGTGGAGAGCTTTTTTACTTTTTCGATGTTTTTGCCGTCTCTCCCGATGGCAAGCCCCTTCTCTTTAGTAAGTACTTCTACATAAGCTATACGCTTGTCGTCCTTAACAACAATGTTTACATTTTTTATAGAAACAGGATGAAAGGCGTTCTTCACGAACTCCACAGGGTCGTCCGAGTATTCTATGATCTCGACATGCTTACCTATTGCTTTCTTTACACGGTTTATATGGTCCCCGCCTTTACCGATAGCCAGTCCCATGTCCCCGTTCTTTATTACGAAGACAAGCCTGTTGTTCTCTGAATCCTCAAAGCAGTCTTTTGCTCTTGCTCCGGTCAGATTCTCAAATAGTGCGATATATCTTATTCCGTCAGTACTCAACTTCACTTCACTCATTCATGCTCCCAAAAGAAACTATCTCGGAATCCCCCGGTTCCAGAACGGCAAGAGCCGATATCGAGAATGGTTTGCCGCATGCAACACCAAGGTCAGTGCTCAATCCCGGATATTTCATCAAAGATATTCCCTTTAGTTCCTTAAGGCTCTGTTCCACACAATTAGATGAAACAACAACGACCTGAGCCGTCCCGTTCTTAACAGCAACACGTGTCTGTTTTATTCCAACTACCACTTTGCCTGTGGATAGTGCGCTTCTTAATACTTTGCTGATATCAGTTTCCATGATCATACTCCTTTAACTGGTTTTTTTGCGATCAATTTAACATTTCCTGTGCCCAGCCTTATAGGCTGACCAACTATTACATTTTCGGTTACGCCGCGCAGTTCATCGACATCGCCGCTCATGCCTGAATCCAGCAGGTGGCTGACAGTCACCTCAAATGCTGCGCGCGCAAGGACACTTGCTTTCTCGCCTGAGATGCCGTGCCTGCCTATGGGCTTTACTTCACCGTCAACAGTCATGATGTCCGAAACAAGCATGATGTGGCGCACGTCCACGTTCAGGCCCTGCTCCTTTAATGTCTCTGTGGCTTCGTGTATGAGAGCTGCCCTTGCTGCCTCTATTCCCAGAACCTCATATATCTCATTTACGTTGTTTGTCCTTGTCCTGGTAGCGTCTACCCCTTCTATCTCAAGCACTTCCTTAAGTGTGGAACCTTCGGTGTACAGGACATATTCTCCGCTCTCTTCTTTCCTGATGACCACTCTTTTTATTCCCTTGATACCCTTTAATATCACGGACTGAACGCTTTTAACAAGCTGCAGCAGCTGCCTGTATGAGGGCTCCTCGGGTTTCATTATCAATGTGTCCCCACTGATATAAGAAGACGCGTCAAGTTCCTCGTTGATCCTTTCAGAAACTTCCTTTGCGGTCATATTGCGTTGAATAAGCGATTTTTTATTAAGTTCTACAACTACTTTCATGTCTGTGATATCCGTGGACATGCTGCCGAGAACATTGATATAAGTAGCTTCTATCTTCCACGCAAGTTCGCGGGCTTTATCCCTGTCGAACGCATACTCCTTTTCCAGGAAAATGGTCATCATCGGCGTGCTCGGATTTTTCCTGGCATCAACTATCTCTATCAACCGCGGCAGACCCAGTGTAACGTTAATTTCCGCTACACCAGCGTAGTGGAATGTTCGCATCGTCATCTGTGTGCCCGGTTCTCCTATGGACTGCGCTGAAACCACGCCCGCTGCTTCGCCCGCTTCAATTTTAGAATATTCATATGTAGCCAGGGTACGCTTGATTATCTCATCGAACTGCTTTTTAGTAAGCTTTAATTTCCTGAGTTCCTGCATAAGGTTATCAATGACCCTCTGGGGCAACGGCAAATCAGAGACCGTCCCCTCGATCGTCTTTATATCCATGCTCATTCTTTCACCCCCATCACTGAATCAATAATTCGCCTGATTGCTTCAGGTTTACTGAAATCGCTGTTCATGGGATTGATGCCATCTTCTCCGTATTTGAACTGTATTATCATTTTCCTTGTATCCCTGACAGTGCCGTCATACTGCACTTCCAGATCCTGCAATGCATTAACAAGCCTTCGCTGCAGGTAACCGGACTGCGATGTCCTGACTGCTGTGTCCACAAGACCTTCGCGTCCTCCTATGGCGTGGAAGAAATACTCGGTGGGTGAAAGACCGCTCTTGTAACTGGCTCTCACGAATCCGTGAGCCTCGGAGCCAAGGTTGTCGCGCTCGAAATGCGAAAGCGTCCTGCCTGCATACCCTCTCTTAATGCGCTCGCCTCTCACAGCCTGCTGACCTACGCAGGCTGCCATCTGGGTAAGGTTGAGCATAGAACCTCTTGCGCCGGATTTTGCCATTATCACCGCAGAATTATCCATTCCGAGATGATGCCCTGCAATATCACCAGTCGCGTCCCTTGCTTTACTCAGTTCTTTCATTATTTCCATCTCAAGGGTTTCTGCAAGAGTGCGCCCTGGCAACTGTTCGAGTTCTCCTGCCTCGTATGCTGAGATCAATTTTTCCACTTTATCTCTTGCATTGTCCAGGACCTCATTTATCTGGGTCTGGGCATCAATAGGAATGTATTCGTCGTCTATACCAAAACTGAAGCCCCTGCGCATTATACCTCTTATGGCAAGCTTTGTTGCATCGTCTATGAATTTGCAGGCGATCACAGGGTTGAATTCTTTCATGAGTTTATCAAGTATCACGCTCTTGAATGCCCCTATGGCTTTCTCATCGATAGTACCCATTTCAAGGATACCGTCCTTAATGACAACATACGAATCATGTTCGCAATCCTCAAGCTTGCAGGTATCGCATTGCAGGCATATTTCTGACTTGAACTTAAGATCAAGTCCTTTTGGAAGAATATGGCTGAATATCTGTTTCCCGGTCCAGTACGGCTGCTTTTTATCTTCTCCAGCCGGTGTATAGAGTTCCCTGATCTCGGATTTGCCAAGGAGTTCCAGGGCTTCATTCTTGAATATCTTTTCTTTGCTGTTCGTAAGCAAAAAGAGACCTGTGATGTGGTCGTGGATACCTCCTATGATCGGTCCTCCGAACCTGGGGGACAGGATATTTTCCTGCACATGCATCAGGATCTTGGCTTCAGCGAGCGCTTCCTCGGTCTGCGGGATGTGCATGTTCATTTCGTCGCCGTCAAAGTCCGCGTTATATGGAGGACATACGGCAGGATTGAGCCTGAATGTCTTATTGGGCAGCACTTTTATCTCATGCGCCATGATGCTCATTCTGTGAAGTGAAGGCTGTCTGTTGAACAGAACGATATCGCCGTCCTTTATCTGTCTCTCGATTTTCCATCCCAGTTCTACCAGGTCAGCCAGTTCACCGCAGTTCTTATCCGTGATCTTAACGCGGCGCCCGTCAGCTCTTACAATGTAATTGGCTCCCGGATGATTTTCAGGACCCCTTCTAACATATTCTTTTGCCGCATCAAAATTCCTTGGGGTCACGAACATGGTGCTTGTAAGTTCTTTAGCAATTTCCAGGGGTACTCCGACTTCGAATATCCGAAGGTTCGGGTCAGGCGAGATGACAGTCCTGGCTGAGAAGTTTACTCGTTTGCCTGACAAACTTCCCCTGAACCGTCCTTCCTTGCCTTTTAACCGCTGCGATAACGTTTTCAATGGTCTTCCTGACCTGTGTCTTGCGGGAGGGACGCCTGAAACCGCGTTATCAATAAAGGTAGTCACATGATACTGAAGCAGTTCCCACAGGTCTTCGATGATCAGCTGCGGCGCTCCTGCTTCCCTGTTTTCCTGGAACCTCTGGTTAATGCGGATAATGTCCACAAGTTTGTGTGTCAGGTCGTCCTCACTGCGCTGACCTGATTCCAGGGTGATGGAGGGACGCATCGTGACAGGAGGCACAGGAAGCACTGTCAGGATGATCCATTCAGGGCGTGCGTTGTGCGGGTCCATGCCGATGACTTCAATATCAGCATCGGATATTTTTTCAAGACGCGACCTGATATCTGTCGGCATCAGCTTATGTTCCTCTGTATGCCCTTCTTTATACAGGTTCAATTTATCATTTTCAGTTTTTACTATGAATTTATCAGCTTTTTCGTTATCGATCTTTAAAGTTGCTTCTGTTTTTGCATCGTTTAACGCAAGTGTTACTGAATGTTTTCCCGAGGAGACTTTAAGCGTCATATTGTTATCGGATCTTTCGATATTCGGAGTTTTTATCCAGTTAACTTCATAATATTTATTTAAAAATTCAGTGAATTTTGCAGCATTTTTACCCGGAATATCATCCCAGCAATATAAAAATTTATTTTCCTCTATTATTTCAAGATAAGTAGTGGGCTTTTCGAACTTGACCTCTGGCTGTTCTTCAGCGCAGTACTGACAATTCCCGGCTTTTCGTGCTTCCTTGAATACCTCATTAACGATATCTTCTATTGGTTGACCCATTTTCCTGAGGGTCTTTATCTGTTCAAGATATTTCTGTTTCACATCAGGGGACAAAAGCAGCGCCCCGCATTTCCTGCAGGTTGCCCGCAGGATCTTGCGTATAAGTTTGGCAAAACCGACATGTATTACAGGGGCAACAAGTTCTATATGCCCGAAATGACCTGGACATTCACCAGCCCTGCCGCCGCATGTCTTACACCGCAGACCAGGGTCAATGACGCCAAGCTTTGTGTCCATTAGGCCCATTTCTATGGGAAAACCGTCATCGTCATAGGTATCTGCCGTAATGACGCGTGTAACGCTCATTTTCCTGAATTCCTTGGGGGAAATAAGTCCGAATTTTATTTCTTTTATTCTTTTTGGGGTTGCTGTTACCATAATTTCCTCCTACACTGCATCCTCGAGCACAAGCCGCGGCGCTACGCCCAGGGAAATGATCTCGTCAAGCAATAACTTGAACGCGTAGCTCATTTCAGCAGGATGAATGCCTGTTTCTGCATTACAATTGTGGCATACCGTTGTATTTTTTCTTTTATCGAGAGTGGCGATCATTCCGCAGGTGGTACAGACGTATTCCACCACCCTGTCGGATTCATCAAGAAGCCGTTCTTTCAGAGCCATGGCCGCGCCGTGCCCGATAAGCACATCGCGCTCCATTTCACCGAACCTGAGACCGCCTTCCCTTGCCCTGCCTTCAGTGGGCTGTCTTGTCAATACCTGGACAGGACCGCGTGACCTTGCATGCATCTTTGAGGAAACCATGTGGTACAGCTTCTGGTACAGGATCACGCCGACGAATATATCTGCCTGGATCATATGACCGGTTATTCCGTCATAAAGCACTTCCTTGCTTGTATGAGAATATCCGAACTTCTTAAGAGCGCCCCTCAATTCAACTTCGGATGCTCCTGAAAACGGAGTTCCATCGATCTGCCTTCCTTCAAGAGATCCCACCTTGCCGCCGATCATTTCAAGAACGTGCCCTACTGTCATTCTTGAAGGGATGGCGTGAGGATTTACTATCAGGTCGGGTACGATCCCGTTCTCAGCAAAAGGCATGTCCTCATGAGGCACTATGAGACCTATGACACCTTTCTGCCCGTGCCTTGATGCGAACTTATCACCAATTTCAGGCACTCTCTGGTCGCGTGTCCTGACTTTTGCAAGCCTGGAGCCGTTCTCGGATTCTGTAAGTATGACGGTATCAACTGTCCCTTTCTCGTTCGAACGCATGGTGACAGAGCTTTCTCTTCGCTGGAGAGGGCTTATGCCCAGTTCCGTGGGTTCTTCCAGGAACCTTGGTGGACTTGTTTTGCCTATGAGGACGTCGTTCGGTCCAACGGGTATTTCAGCGTTGACCAGCCCATCCAGGTCCAGCTGCTTATAGACATCAGCGCCGCGAGCCCCTCTTACTTCCGCATCAGGGATCTCGAATTTGTCTTCCTGCCCTCCGGGGTATTTGCGTTCCTCGCCTTCGTTCGTCCTGAAGAAATGGCTTCTGCCAAGTCCTCGCTCTATGGAACCTCTGTTTATCACAAGCGCATCTTCAATATTATAACCCTCATACGATAGAACAGCGATCACAAAGTTCTGCCCTGCAGGTCTCTTATCGAACCCGATGGCTTCTGCGGTCTGCGTACTTACCATTGCCTTCTGCGGGTAATGCAGAACGTGCGCCCTCGTGTCAGGGCGAAGTTTCATGTTTGGAGTGGACATACCCAGGCACTGTTTTATCATACCTGCGCCCATCGTGTTCCTTGGCGATGCATTGTGCTCAGGGAAAGGAACCATTCCCGTACATATACCGAGTATCAATGCAGGGTTGATCTCAAGATGAGTATGTTTCTGGGTGATATCCTTCTCATCGATCGCTATAAGAGCGTTCTCTTCCTCTTCAGCATCCAGAAATTCTATAAGACCATCGTTTACGAGATTTTCAAAATTATATTCTCCGTTCTTTAACTTTTCTATGTGCTCTTTTGTTATAAGAGGTGCGCCATTTTTTACGATTATGGCAGGGCGTCTTGCTCTTCCCGGGTCTGAGTTGATATATATCTCGTTCGTATCTTCATAGAACGTGATGTTGACCTGTTTCTTTATTTCACCCTGCTGGCGTTTTGTTCTTAATTCTGCAACGAATTCTCTGGGATTTTCATTTGTTCCCAGAAGTTCACCGTTTAAAAAAATCCTGGTCTTATTCAAAGGAATCAACCTCCGGTTCTTCCTCGGGTTCAACTTTAACATCTTCTTCCTCAGCTGCTTCTAATTCAGTAGCATAGGTAGTGGGGACTTCGTCCATTCCAACAAGCTGCGGTATTATCGGGACAACGCCCAATTCAAAAAGCAGGCTCCTGAACTGCTTGTCTTCACCTGCGCTTGTAGATATTTCAACAAGCTGCGCAAAGTTCTTCACAAGACCGCAGTTTGGTCCTTCAGGCGTCTCCGAAGGACAGACCCTGCCCCACTGCGTGGGATGAAGGTCACGCGCCTCGAAATGAGGCTGGGAGCGGGACAGCGGTGAGATGACCCTTCTCAGATGAGAGAGAGATGCAATATAATCAGTACGGTCAAGCAGTTGTGATACGCCCGTGCGCCCGCCAACCCAGTTGCCTGTTGCAAGCGGATGCACAAGTCGCTCTGTCAGCACATCTGAGCGCACGACTGTAGCTACGTTAAGGTCCCTGTTCCTCATGCTTGCTCTCTCGAGCTGGTATTTGATGTCCCGCGTGAGCCTGTTGAACGAGACCCTGAACAGGTCTTCCATCAGGTCTCCCGCCAGTTTGAGCCTTTTATTTGCATAATGGTCTTTATCATCGCTTTCCCTCTTTTTGAGCGCAAGTTCAAAACAAGCCTGCGCCATGCGTCCCAGGAACTGGGCTTTGAGCATCCGGTGAGCTTCATCATTTCCGAGATGAGGCAGAAGGTATCTGTCTATTACGTAATTTGCCCTCTTTATCTGGTAATCCCTTGCCTGACCTGAAGCAACGCGGGTGCCGATCTTTTCCATGGCTTTTTCTTTATCATCAACTTCAGCTTCTTCAAGGTTTTCGAGCATGAATTTAACGATCTCCGGGTCATTGGACACGGCATTTACGACATCCTGATCTGTCTCAATGCCAAGCGATCTGATGAGCGTGACAAAATTGATCCTGCCTGATATGGAGGGGAATGAAACTTCAAGAATGGATTTCCGGTTACGCTCAACCACCACAAGGGCGCGATAACCTCGCCTCTGTGAAAATACTTTCGCAACTTCTATATTTTCGCCGTATCTTTCTTCGAATTCGACAAGGATCTTGTTCGGGGCAAGGTCTTCAAGCGTGGTAATTACACGTTCAGTTCCGTTGATTATGAAATATCCGCCCGGGTCCTGCGGGTCTTCTCCCAGTTCTACCATTTCCTTCTGCGTCAATCCCACAAGGTTGCATTTCTTTGACCATATCATCATTGGCATGGATCCAATTGCCGCTTCTTTTTCTTCTTTTTCACCT
>JAHIHJ010000301.1 GCA_018899795.1 Methanobacteriota archaeon | reverse complement strand
GCCTGTTGCCGTGTATCTCTGCAAGATACGTTGAAAGCGCTTCAGTCCTTTCGATATCAAGGGACGTGAGTTTACCTTCCTTTTTTATCCTCTCAAGGTCGAGGAAATACTCTTTTCCCTCGATCTTTTCCATTAAAATAAAATATTCGTCAGCCTTTCCTGCTGAAAAAAGCTCGCCTTTCTGAGTAAAATACCCGACGTCAAGCGACTTCACGTGTCCTGGCAGGTTATTGAACACCGAGTTCTGCCATATCAGTATCTGCGCCCGGTCAGAGAAATGGTCGTGTCCGAAGCCCTTCTGAACTCTCATGGATGATAGTACAACTGACATCTTTTTTCCGCCTGCCTCAAAATCTATGAGGTAGGGCTTTCCGTAGCCGAACCCCTTGATGCCTTCCTCTACCTCGACAGGCATACCTCCAAGTTCGCTGATGCCAGTTACTTTTGCCTTTCCGTAAAGCCCTGTTAAATAATTCTCTACTGACTTGACTTGAAGCTGCATTATGTTCCCATTTCCCAGGAATTCAGGTACTTCTCCTGCTCTTTTGTTAGCGTATCTATCTCAATGCCCATGGCTTCAAGCTTGAGTTTTGCTACGCGGCTGTCGATCTCTGCCGGGACCCTGTAAACCTGGTTCTCAAGCGTCTTCCCCTTTTCAGCTATATATCTTACAGCAAGAGCCTGGTTGGCAAAGCTCATGTCCATGACCTCTGGCGGATGTCCGAACGCGCTTGCAAGGTTCACGAGCCTGCCTTCTGCAAGCAGGTAGATCCTTCGCCCGTCTTTCATGACGAATTCCTGAACATCGTTCTTTATCTGGCTGACCTTAGTTGACAATTTCGTAAGCCCGCCAATATCTATCTCCACATTGAAGTGCCCTGAATTGCATACTATTGCCTGGTCTTTCATTACCTTGAAATGCTCTTCGCGGATTACGGAGATGTCGCCCGTCACTGTAATGAAAAGGTCCCCGACCTTTGCCGCTTCTCTCATTGGCATTACCCTGAAGCCGTCCATTACAGCTTCAAGCGCTTTTCGCGGCTCGACTTCGACAACAACAACGTTCCCGCCAAGTCCGCGAGCCCGTGATGCCACACCGCGCCCGCACCAGCCGTAACCTGCCACGACAACTGTCTTTCCTGCGAACAGGACGTTCGTGGCATTCAATATGCCGTGTAAGGTGCTCTGCCCTGTTCCGTAGCGGTTATCGAACATCATCTTTGTTTCCGCATCGTTCACGGCAACCACAGGATACTTAAGAGCGCCTTCTGCTGCCATTGCGCGAAGTCTTATTACGCCAGTCGTGGTCTCCTCGCACCCGCCCAGGATATCTTTCATGAGTTCCCTGTGCTTTGAGTGGACAAGCGCTATGGTGTCTGCGCCGTCGTCAAGGGTGATGTGCGGTTTTATCTTGAGCGCCTCTTCAAGGCATTCGTAGTACTGCTTCTCGTTCTCACCTTTTATGGCATATGTTTTGATCCCTTCTGAAGCAAGCGCGGCAGCCACATCGTCCTGTGTGCTCAAGGGGTTGGAGGCTGCGAGGGCGATATTCGCGCCTCCCGCTTTCAGTGTGTAGATAAGATTGGCAGTTTCGACAGTGACATGAAGACATGCCACAACATTGATGCCCTTCAGGGGTTTTTCCTTCTCGAATTGCTCTTTTATTTTCTGGAGGACGGGCATGTGCCTGCGCGCCCATTCGATACGCTGTTTTCCTTCTTCTGCAAGGTTTATGTCTTTTATAATATGATCTTTCATCGTTATCCCTGTCTATAAATCAGATGTGAAATGCTTTATATGGTTATTAAATGTGTTGGTTTTGGAGGTGGCTAAAAAAATAGCGTGGCATTTATAACTCCTGCTGACCTTATCGTTAGATCGTTTGAGATGTATCAGAAAGGCAGAATATCTTTAAGCAGAGCGGCAGAAAAAAAGTAGAGAAATAGCAAGAAAACTCAAAGCAGATGACATTGAAATTAATACCGAAAGGTTGAAGTTCACACAAAAAAAGGTAATGTCATGAAAGATAAAGTTGCTATCGAAGAAAAATCTAAAAAATTGGCTGAAATGACTGCACGTTTTTGTGATGAAAAACTGGACGACGATTATAAACAATTGTGCCAGAAACTTATTATTAAAATGAAGCGCAAACGGAATGTCCCCTTTCTCTCAGGTAAGCTGGAAATCTGGGCGGCAGCTATTATTTATGCACTTGGTAGACTCAACTTTCTATTTGACAAGAGCTTTGAGCCATACGTTTCTGGGGACGATATCTGCGATTACTTTGGAACGTCAAGAAGCACAACATCTCAGAAAGCCAGGCTTATTTTGGACACATTTAAAATGACCTATTACGATGATGAGTTCTCAACAACTCGTATGAGGGAAAGAAATCCGTTTTCAAAATTTGCGATGATGAGTGGATTTATCGTACCTATCGATGCGTTTATGGATGAGGACGATGAGCAGATTGAAGAAGGAAGGAAAAAAAGGTAGACGGTTTCAGTTCTCAAGAAATAAAAACCGCAGATGAATGCGGATGAACGCAGATGCTTCAAATATGGGATTAGAAACCGACAGCGACAGCGGCAATAAGACCTACGCATACGACCCGCACCTTGACCCCGTGCTTGTGCGGGCAGGAAAAGCTGAGCACACATCGTTTGAAGTGCCCACGGTCTCGCTCCACGTCCATGAGAGCATCGACCCCGCACCATATCGGAGGGGGGCTGTGCGCAAACGCAACGGCGCCGGGAAGCAGAGGTCGCTGTTTGAGTTCACAGAGGAGAACCCGCCGCTGCGCGAGGCGGTCGAGTTCTACAGGCACAGGCACAATTATTATAACAGCTTGATAGTAAAATTGATGAATGATGCTTATTTTTCAATCCGAAAAGCAACTCTTTATATAAAAAGTGATTCTTCTATATAAAAAAAGATGGTTACCATGATATCTTCTCGCGCCCAACTTCATCAGTTGCTGGAAAAAACAATTAATACAAATCTCCGATCGATGGAGGAGCGTGGGGAATATGCAGAATATGCTGTTAAGACGAATATTATTGAATCGAACTGCTCTATTGAGGACATACCAAAGTCATTTGGAGATTATAGTTTTGAATTAAAACCAACTCAAGATAAGTTTCTCTATGTTATGATTGTAAGAAAAGGGACTGAAAAAATAATACTTTATCTTGACACTTTCTTCAAAAGATTCTGGAAACTCTACAACATTGAAAAAAGTCTTACGGTTAATAACTTTATTTCCCAATTTACAAATAATCTTCTTAAAGTTGATTCTCTCTGGATGCCTCATCAGATGTTGAATAATCTTGAAAAAGATTACATAAATGTTGGATTTTCTATAAAATTCAAGCAGGAGATATTGGAAGATGAGGAACTCTCTGAAAACGATATTTCTCAGCTCACCATGAGGTTATGGTCAAAAGGCTCCAAGCCAACAAAAGGACTCATAAATCTACTTGAAAAGAATAACTATCCAACCACCAAGACATCTACGAGATTATTGAATAAGAAGGATGATGAAATAAAGTTCCTTGATGAGGTTTTTTTTGACGGGAAAGTCACAGTCAGCAAAGGAACAGATATTGAAGAACATATCCATTTTGTAGATGATATAATTGATGATTATTCAGAAAAAATGACGCAAATAGAAGATAATAGAATGTACCTTGAATCATCATTGGGCGGCTTCAAGAATAATGGCTATCCATTTGAGATAAAATTCTCAAAAAGCCAGAGTATTGAGAAAGTTTCTGACAAGTTAATCAATTCAACATCACCATTCAGATTATATACAAATATCCAGCACTCGCTTGATCCAGGGGTGATGATCAGCGATGAGCACGGAAGCATCTTTTGACCATTTAGATGTGATCAATTCAGTTCTTAGTCTTGCTTTCAATCTTGAATCTTATCCAAACCATCTTTATAAAGCAGGATATCATATTTCAAGAATCGAACCACAATTCAATGTCAACGGAACTTTAAATCCGGATATTTTTTTCATATCCGACGAGAGAGGATTGTTTTGTGAATGTAAAAGTCATGAATTGAAAGATTATCTGAGCAATAGAGAAGATGCCTGGACTATTGAAATAAATGAGCATTGGAAAAGCAGGAAAAAGTTAAGTGATGATTGTAATCTTTTGATGAGAAATCTAAGTCAAAAAATATTATTTGATTATGGATTTGAAGAAGAAAATG